>JBEEMU010000228.1:0-5539 GCA_041192485.1 Bacteroidota bacterium
TCGATTGCATCATTGTTTCAAAATTCAAGGAACTTGCCGTAATGCCGCTTGCTCGTTGCCAAAAAAGCGGTATTAAATAGGTGTTCATCAAATTACTTGCCGAAAGCATCGGGGCTACAAGCGGACGCGGCGCATGATACATATCATGCCCACACATCTTCAGCAAGCCCGAACTCAGCACCATTGCGTCCCAAGGAAATGCCATGCCCGAATGATTCGAGATGAAAATTAGCGGCGTATCCTCCTCGTTCCGCTGCGGATAATCTACCGCATCGATACCCACAAACTTTGACCGAAAGTAGTGCGCATTGATGCCGTCAAAAAGGTTTTTTTCGAGACTTACCGCATAGTCTATCTTGAAATTTTCGTCGAAAACGTGCTGATTTGCGGCAACCGCTTCGGCTAATTCAGCAGCGGAAAGTTGGTTGAATGGTTTTTTCATACGAATAAGGAACCGTTTATAACTAAATTAAGTAGTAGTGTATAAATATTTACGGTTTTGAAGCCCAGTTAAATAGCGCGTTCTGAGCTAATAATGACCGTGTTTATTTCGCAGCAGGCGTTTAAATACTTTGGCAAAGGTAGTATTTTATTTTATTTTTACTATAAATATTTTCTATAATATTCACGAAGTCTAAAAAAAACGTACTTTTGTGGTCGTTTTGAACATTTCTATTTCTAAAGGCAAATTATTATGGTAAAAATATCAATTATCACCGTTGTTTTCAACGGAGAAAACTTTTTGGAAGATACAATTAAGAGCGTTTTAGCGCAAACGTATCCGCATATCGAGTACATTATCATCGATGGAAAAAGCAAAGATAATACAGTTGGCATTATAAAAAAATATGTCGACCACATCAATTATTGGGTAAGCGAACCCGATAAAGGCTTGTATGATGCCATGAATAAAGGGCTACACGCTGCCACAGGCGATTTTGTCTGGTTTGTAAATGCAGGCGATACCATTGCCAAAAGCGGTATTTTATCCACTATAATTGGCTTAGTACAAGAAGATACCGATGTTTTATTTGGCGAAGTGATGATTGTTGACGAAAATAGAAAGCCGCTCGGTACACGCAGTCAATTGACTACTCAAAAACTTCCCGAAAGCCTTAATTGGCAGTCGTTGCGCTACGGAATGGTTGTTAGCCATCAAGGTTTTTTACCGCGCCGAACACTTGCGCCCGACTATATTTTGGGCAATTTAACCGCCGATATTGACTGGGTCATCGAGTGTTTAAAGCGGTCGCGCCGCAACACGAATACGCATCAAACGCTCGCCGAATTTCAAACAGGCGGCATTTCTACTCAACGAAAGCGGCAGTCGCTCCGCGATAGATTTACCGTATTGCGCAAACATTTTGGACTGCTGCCTACCCTTGCCGCACACGCCTATATTCTTTGGCGAATGTTGTTTAAGTAGCCCCTGCCCTACCCCTCTACTAGACTTAGACCCTACCCTCTACCCTACCCTATTCCAAATTTCCCACGCAGCTTCTGCCTGTGCGTACAACATAGCTAATCCGTTTTGTGTCATGCAGTTTCGGTCAATGCCTTCGCGCAAAAAAGCGGTTTCGGTAGGATTGTAAACGAGGTCGTATAAAAAATGGTTTTCGGTCAATTCTGTATAATTCAAGTCGGGTTTTGCCGCTATATTTGGGTACATTCCTACGGGTGTTGCATTTATAATAAGTTGAAAATCAATTAAATCCAAGCCTTTCAAATCATCGTAACTAAGTATATTTCGGCTTTTATCCGCTTGGCGCGAAATTTGCTGAAACGGAATATTTTTCTTTTTTAAAGCATAAGCAACCGCTCTGCTCGCACCACCTGTACCTAAAAGGAGAGCGTGCAAGGCGGTTGTTTTTATGCTTGGCAAGGGCAGGCTTATATCGGTGTTGAAACCAATTAACTTTCCGTCTTTTTTCAAAACCGTATTGACTGCGCCGACTGCTTTTGCTGTGTCATCTAAATCGTCGAGATGGTCAATTATCGCTATTTTATAGGGAATTGTGACATTAAACCCAAGTAAAATTTCAGTTTCACTTTCTTTTTTCAACAAAATATCCGTGTAAAATTCGTCGATAGTTTGATAGGAAAATAAATCGTACCGATAATCGGGCAGCTCTAAATCGGCAAACTTTTTGCTAAAATAAGCCTGCGAGAATGAGTGCGATAGTGGGAAGCCAAGTAAACCAAAAACTTTTTTCATTTTCAACCGTTTTTCATTTTCAAAACCTATTTCGACGACCTAAAACCGATAGCACCAGTTTGACGCTCACTTTCCAATAAACTAACGCCTTTCAAGTCGGTAACAGTCACGGAATGAATCATCGCTTGGGTGCGTTCGGCGGCACTCGTTTCTGCCATTCGCAGGTTTTGGCGGCGCACCGCTTCCTCCACGAGCTTGCGAACGGTGCGAGCATTGCCAAAATATTTATGCTTGTTGGCCAATAATTTTTTGACACTTTCGTGTAAAAAATCGGCGGCATCTTGCTCCAATTTCAAGTCTTCATTGCTAAACATAAAGATTGCAATATCCACGAGTTCGGATTCGCTGTAGTCTTCAAACTCGAATGTTTTATCAAAACGCGACATCAAGCCTGGGTTTGCCTCCAAAAAACGCTTCATTTCGTCGGTATAACCCGCCACAATCACCATGAACTTGCCGCGTTGGTCTTCCATGCGTTTTAGCAAGGTTTCAATACATTCGCGCCCAAAATCGTTGCCGCCTTGATTCGTTAAGGCGTAAGCTTCGTCGATGAACAAGCAGCCGCCGAGTGCCGAGTCAATCATGCCCGACGTTTTTGCTGCCGTTTGCCCCACAAATTCGGCGACCATGCCTTTGCGGTCAGTTTCCACCAAATGCCCGCGCTCCAAAATGCCGAGTGCTTTGTAAATTTGCGCCAAAATACGCGCAACCGTTGTTTTGCCCGTTCCAGGGTTTCCCGTGAAAACGGTATGCAAACTAAACGATTTGCTCATATCTTTGCCCACTTCGCGGTAATAACGCACTAATTTGACAGTTTCGCTGATTTCTTTTTTCACATTTTTCAAGCCAGCCAGTTCATCTAATTGCGCCAAAGCGTCTTTTAACATCGGTTCGTCTATCGGCAACGTGACCGTTTTATTTTTATCGCGCCCAAATAGTTTTTCTACATCGGTCAAAATAACGGTAGAAAGCTCTTCAGAGGTATAGTCTCGGTCTTCCGTTTTTTCTTCGTGCATTTTCATAAAACGCAAAGCCAAATTTTGTTTTGCGCCATTAATAACACCCATCACAAACCGCGCATTCCCAAAATTATCGCCGCGATTGCGGTAAGCTTCCACTACTTTACGGTGCAAATACGCTCGCGATTCGTCGCTAAACGAAATATACGTTTTATCCGACTGAAAATCGGCAATTTTCATCAATTCGTCGGGCGAATAATCCGGAAAATGAATGACACTATTAATACGCGAACTCAAACCCGGATTAACATTCATGAAAGTCGTCATTTCCTTCGGGTAGCCTGCAAAGATAACCGCTAAATCGCCCGTTCCGTCCGACATTTCTTTCAGCAAAACCTCGATGACTTCGCGGCCAAAATCTTTGCTATCGTCGCCGCGGTCGGAAAGCGAGTAGGCTTCGTCGATAAACAGAATGCCGCCTTTTGCCACTTCAATCGCCTTTTTCACTTTCGGGGCGGTTTGCCCGATGTATTCACCCACCAAATCCACGCGGCCAACTTCGTGAATTTTGCCATCGCTTAACAAACCGAGCGAAGCGTAAATCTTGCCCAATAAACGCGCTACTGTCGTTTTTCCCGTTCCTGGATTGCCCGTAAAAACGGTGTGGAGCGTGAATTTCTGACTTTCGTCAAAACCGTTTTCTTGCCGCAATTTTAAAAACTGCAAATAAGTGGCCATTTCTGAAATTTGCTCTTTCACGGCGTGCAAGCCGATGAGTGCGTCCAACTCCCCTTTTGCCTGTTCGTAGTTGGCAGGCGCGTTTATTTGCGTGGCTTGGCTCGGCACAAAGGTAGCTGCGCCATGCCCCGTCGTAAACGGCAGCGAGCGGTCGGCTTCCACATGAGTCGTGCTGATTTCGAAAGGAACAACGGCTATCAGCGTGTCCATAAAAATAACCTCGATGCCATAATGGTCGGGCACCCAATAGTCTTTGCCCTCCGAGCCGTAGCCGCTGTCAAAGGTGATAAGGGCAGGCTTATCGGTGTATTCATATAAATAACTGACGTAAGCCTTGTGTTGCCCTGCGTCGTTGAAAAAATTGAAATGCACTTCCAACGGATACAGTTCTTCCGTAGGCTGCAAATTGCGCAGCGTCAATTCCAGATTTACATAGCGCGTTTCGGCGGCATTAAACGTTTTTAAATAGGTTCTATCGCCAAATTTTGCGCCACTACGTGGACTTTCGTATAATTTAACCGTATCGATTTCGAAATACGGGTTATAGTTACTCGTCACAAATCCGCCGCCTGTGATGTAAAAATAAACATCGCCAACATGAACGCCGTCTAATGTCACCGTCCAGCGGTATTTCCCTTTTTTCCACCAACCAGCTTGCGGCGTTCCCCAACCTTCGCGGATATACATCATCGAGGTGTTCATATCCACCGTCACCACCTTATTTAGGTCGCAGAGCATTTCGCCCGAAGCCTCGTTAAAACAGCGCAGATTGGCGCGAGTGTCCCAATTATACTCATCAAACCGCTTATTGTGGAAAGCGATTTCGCAATAAACATAGCAACTTTCTAACTCATCAAATACTTTGCGGTATTTTTTGCGGTTGTAAAAAAGCGTTTCGGTACTACCGAAAATATTTAGTTCTTTAATTTTAAAATTTGACATAGAAAAGTTTGACCTATAAATTAAGTGTTTAGAAGTTAACTGAAACTTCTAAGTAGTATTGTATAAATAATCGCTACATTCGACTCTTGTTAAATAAGGAACTCTGGGCTAATGATAACCGCCTTTATTTCGCCGTGTGCGCTTAATTGGAAGTTTTTTTGTATAAAATGTAGTTTTTAAATAAATTATAATTGAAAATGTGCTTTTTTGCCCTGCAAATGTAGCATTTTTTTATAAAATTCCAGTACCTTTGCAAAAAAAAATGTCACAAATACTAAGTTTTTTATTTTTTATTCTTCTTTTTTTTAAAACATAATATGCAAAAAAAACGTCAATTTTCACAAAATAGAGATGTAATTCTCGATATAATGCGCATTTATCCCTTTGCAGCAGCACTTGCGTGTTATTTTTTATTTTTAAAAAAATAAAATTACCCTGTCACATTAAATGCAATAAATCAACCTAAAGACTATTGCATAAAACAACTATTGCCGTATCTTTGCATTATCAAACGAAACAAAAGAAAATAATTTATTAAAATTACTTCCAACTTTACACCCTAAAAATAAAAATAATACTCAGGGGTGAGTGTTTTTCATAGTTTTTGTTTTTGTCAAAAGTCTTCTACCTAATGTGGTGGGAGGCTTTTTTTAATTTTCATCAATGAAAATAAAATTATTTATAG
>JBEEMU010000229.1:0-2697 GCA_041192485.1 Bacteroidota bacterium
GCCAATAATAATTAATTGGTGCGCTTGAATTATAATAGTGTGTACCCGAAACAATGCCTTTACCCAAATCTCCCAAAAATGCCCACATTGGATTATAGAAAAAATGATATTCATCGCCATCTACTGTTCTTTTTTTATCAGATGCAGTTCTTTTTTCCATAACGGCATTCAAACCCATACTACCAACCATAGCTTTATCAAATGGATTCATATTAAAATCACCGACCACAAGTGTATTTTGATGTGTTTCCTTTTTTTCTACCAAATCAATAAATGTTTTTAGTTTAGGGACGTGCATTCCTTGGTCGGCTTCTGACCAGTTCATTTGACTTTGAAAATGTAAAGCAATCAAGGTTATTATTTTTTTGTTGTATTCTATTGAAACCGCAATATGCCTGCTTTGTTCTTCTATAACGCTTGCTTTAATTGAACTTTTAGTAAAAATTTGTATTTTTTGGCAAACCAAAGAGGCTACATTGTTATAGTTTTGTACAAAAAGATTTAACTGACTTTCCATTGAAATCAAATCTAATGGCGATTCTGCCAATAGCAAGACATCTACATCTTTTTCTATGCAAATATCACGCAAAAAAGATATAGTGTCTTGTTTTTTATTAATATTCCAAAATAAAAAGTTCATGGTTTACGCATCGAGTTCGCCTGCAATGACATTCATGCTACTCATCGTGATAATGGCATCGCTGAGGAGTGAGCCTTTCACAATTTCGGGGTAGCCTTGATAGCCGATGAACGAAGGGCGGCGGAAGTGCAAGCGGAACGGCGTGCGTCCGCCATCGCTGATGAGGTAGTAGCCTACTTCGCCGTTGCCGCCTTCTACGGAATGGTACACCTCGCCTACCGGAACGTCTGTTTCGCCCATTACAATTTTGAAATGATAAATCAAGGCTTCCATATTGCCATACACGTCTTTTTTCGGAGGCAGGTAGAAGTCGGGAACTTCGGCGTGGAAAATGCCTTTTGGCTCTTTCGCCACCTTATCGATAGCTTGGCGGATAATGCGGAGCGACTCCCAAATTTCGCCGTTGCGCACCATAAAGCGGTCGTAGCTATCGCCTTGCGTTCCTACCGGAATATCAAACTCGAAATCTTGGTAAGACGAATAGGGCGAGTGAACCCGTACATCGTAATCAACGCCTGCCGCGCGAAGGTTCGGTCCGGTCATGCCGTACTGTTGCGCAAATTCGGCAGTATAGCCGCCTACGTCGATGGTGCGGTCCATGAAGATGCGGTTGCGATTGAAGAGGCTTTCAAACTCTTTCCAAACTTTTGGGAACCGCTCCATGAAGAGGTCTAATTTTGCCCATGCTGCTGGAGTCCAGTCGCGCTCGAAGCCGCCGATGCGCCCCATGTTTGTGGTGAGGCGTGCGCCGCAAATCTCCTCAAAGATTTCGTAGATGTATTCGCGCTCCTCGAAGACATAAAGGAAACCTGTGAGTGCGCCCGCATCAACCCCCAAAATAGAGTTGCAAATAAGGTGGTCGGCGATGCGCGAAAGTTCCATGACGATAACGCGAATATAGTCCACGCGCTTCGGTAGTTCCAATTTGAGGAGTTTCTCTACGGTCATGTGCCAGCCCATATTGTTTATGGGCGACGAGCAGTAGTTCAGCCGGTCGGTTAGCACCGTTATTTGGTAGAACGGTCGGTGTTCGGCTATTTTTTCGAAAGCGCGGTGTATATAGCCGACGGTCGGTACGGCATTTACGATGCGTTCGCCGTCCATCGTAAGGACGTTTTGGAAGATGCCGTGTGTGGCAGGGTGCGTAGGCCCCAAGTTTAGGGTGGTTAATTGACTTTGCGGGTCGGTGTCTGCGAGTATTCGTGCCATGATATGGTGTGGAGATTGGATTTTTTTTAAATTAAGTGTATTGTGTAAGTATATCCACGATAAGGCTTTCAAAATCGTGGTTTATTTTTGTTATTTCAGTGTCAATATTTGGATTGTCTTTTAGTAGATTATGGTAGCCATGTACGATTTTATTGCGAATAGCGTATAATTGTTTGGCAATTACAGCTTCTGCTGCTATTGTATTGTTCATAAGGTTGTTGTATTTTGTAATGTCCGTAATCTTTGCCGCCGTCAAAATATCGGCAATCCTTTCACCTTCGCCTTTTGGTTTAATACCATTCCAAATTGTTTTTTCAATATCATAAACAGTCGTAATATTATGAAGTGTTTGACATTCTTGAATGAATTTTATTTTAAAATCGGCAACACCTTTATCGTTTATCAATAATTCTATAACTTGATACAAAAAATGAAAACGGACAACTGGGTGTAAATCTACTTTCAGTACATTTTTAAAAAGTTCGATGGTGTATTTGTCATTTACTTGTATTTTAGGTGTAATGGGCTTTATAACAACTTTACTAAAAAAGGATTTGTCAGACCAAGGGTGCTTTACCTCTTTTTGAAAAGCAATATCATTATAATCTGTGTCTTTTGTAATTGGCGCAAACCCATTTTCATACAAAAAGGGGTAGTAATGCTCCCAATTATTTGTAACTTTTAAACGGTTGGTTATTGTGTTCCATTTATCTTTGTCATAACACAACACCACTGTATTTTCAGGAAAAAAATCTTTAAATTTATATTCTGCCATATCTCTATATTCCACTATTTTAGAAATATGCTTGTCCTCTCGTAAAAGTTTGGAAAATATAGGAAATGCAATG
>JBEEMU010000230.1:0-3557 GCA_041192485.1 Bacteroidota bacterium
CGCCATCATGGTGCAATGCATCGGGCTGCGCCAATTTTTCGCGGTCGCCTGGTACTTATTCTTATACCGCAAGTGCTACAACAGGGCAAACATGGAGCGGCTATTACACGATTACCGCAGGCGGTTGCATCACCTTTCATTTATACATTTAATCAATAAAACAATTAACATCATTTATTTTCAACATGAAAAAAAACATTTTACACATCGTCTTAGTGTCTATCGTACTAAATTGTGTGCTTTTAAGCAGCGTACAAGCACAGGGTTTTGAAGGCAAACATTCTTATTTAAGCGGCGGCTTGGCTTTAGTTCCGGGCGCAGGTGCTTTTGCACAATACGAATATGCCATAAATGACCATAAGCAATGCTATCCTCGTTTCTACTTATGATGCTTCTGGTTATTTGACCAGACAAACAGAAGGTTCCAGTGAGTTTTTGTACACCTACCAAAATGGTAATTTGGCAAGTGAGGTAATCAAGCGCAATGGCGTAGTAAGTACCACCATTACTTATGAATATTATACGGATAAAAACAGTAGTGCGCTGCCGCTCATCTCGTTTTATGGTTACGACGCTGGTGTACAATTTGGTACAAAAAATAAAAATTTATTAAAAAAATCAACTGTAAACGGTAGTGTTGTTAATTATATGTATGAGTTTAATAGTGATGGTTATGTGAGCAAAACAACAGCAAGCGGTTCTGGCACAAGTACAAGTACCGAAACCTACACTTATATGTGTAAATAAACTATCGGCTTGTTGACTAACCGCTTCATCTATAAGATTTTCGAAAACCTTGGGTTTAGGATAATAAATCAACCAATCATTTTCCCGCAAGGGCGCGTATCCGAAAAGCGAAACGAGTAGGGTTTTATTTTTCAAAATGAAAAAATCAACTTTACGTTACTTATTCCTCTTTTGCGGCTTATTCGTGCAAGTAGCCGTAGCACAAGGGCAAACAAACAAAGGCACGCTATTAGTGGGCGGCAACGTTGATTTCTCTTCCGTTGCGGCAGCAGGCAACGGCGATGGAAAAAGCCTCTTTGTTTTTTCGCCTACCATCGGCTATTTCATCATAGATAAATTAGCGATGGGTGCTAATATCGACTGGACGGTTTTGTCGACGAGTGTACGCAGCAACAACGTTACTTATACAGACGCGGTAGGCGGTTTTGCCATTGGCCCCTTTGCTCGGTACTATTTTAGCGAGGGCAATATTCGCCCCTATGCGAACCTAAACATGGGGTTTGGCGGTGCATCAAGCACAAGTAGCGGGCTTGGTTCGTCAAGCACAAGTAGTACTCATAGTATTTTCAACGTAGGTGCGGGTCTTGGTGCTGCCTTTATGTTGTCCGACCATGCTTCTATTGACGCACAGTTAAAATACAGCCTACAAAGCCAACATTATACTGGCAGTTCCACCGATTATTCGGTAGTGACAGGCTTATTTGGTTTGTCGGTTGGCTTACACGCTTATTTATACAAATAGCGGGTTTATTCGCCCTGAAAAGTCTTCTTCTTTCATTCTTCACTGGCTTGCTATGCTTTTTTGTTGTTCCCACAACGAGCATCGATGGCACACTCGGACTGCCGTATTTGCTGCCTGCAAAGTAATAAACGGTACCTGTTTTTTTACAAAAAAGCGACTGCCTCGTTGGAGGTAGCCGCTTTTTTGTGAAAATGGATAGGCGGTTTATATCGGGTGCTTCCACGCAAGGAAAGATAAGTTTCACGGAGCGAAAGATGGTTATCTGACAAATTATGTGTAAAGTCCCCGAAGGGGCAAATATGAATAGCCGTCGGTAAAACGGACGGAGGATTAATACGCGCTCAAACGTCTCCGACAGGGGCGAACCTATATTTTTTTATTATAAAGCATTATAAACTAATATTTCTTAAATTCAAGTTAAAAAAATAACGAAAACAGTAAAAATAAGTGTTACCTTTGCGCTCCTTTTACAGACTTAAAACTCCGATATGTTCGCCGATTACGCTTATTTAGATACGAGGATAGTTGACAGCTCGAATACAGTTGACAGTTCGAATACAACGGAGCAGGTAGCTTATTATTTTTATCAAAAGAACGAAAGCAATAGCCTCGCACCGCCGCTTGTTTTTGTGCATGGCTTTTGCGAAGACAGCTCTATTTGGGAGCCGTTTTTTAAGGTGTTAAGCCGAAAAACAAAAAATACATTGCTCGCAATTGATATTGCGAGTTTTGGCGCGTCGTGCCAAAACGATACGTCGATGGAGGGCATGGCTGCGCAAATAAATGCTGTATTAACCGACTTAGCCCTGCCCGAATGTTTGCTCGTCGGGCATAGTATGGGTGGGTATGCCGCCTTAGCGATGGCCGAGTTGTATCCGCAACGGTTGGTGGGTATTGGTTTGCTCCATTCGCACGTTTTCGCCGACAGCGCAGAGAAAAAAGATAATCGCAATAAATCTATTGATTTCATTGGCCGCAATGGCGTGGCTCCATTTGTGAAACAGCTTTTCTACCAACTTTTTGAACCCGACTTTGCCCGCGCAAATACCGTTTTGGTGGAAGAATTGATAGCAAAAGCGCGGACGTTTTCGCCCGCTGCAATTATGGCGGCCTCGGCTGCTATGCGCGACCGACCCGACCGTTCGGCTATTTTACGCCATTTCGCCAAACCCGTTTTATTCATCAGCGGCAAGCAAGACAATACCATCTCGCCCGAACAGAGCTTGGCGCAAACGGCTTTCGCGAATACCTCTTATTTTCTTTGGTTAGAAAATGTAGGACACATGGCGATGTTTGAACAACCCGAAAGGGTAGCCGACGCGCTGCTTACATTCCTAAACGGGATTCAAGAGTAGAGTAGAGTAGGGTAGGGTAGGGTAGAGTAGGGGCGCTTAGTCGTTTTGTGTTTACAATTTAAATAAATCTTAAATTATACCTACCTTTGCGGCTTTATTATTATTATATAACTTTATAAAGTCTGAATATCACACTTTTTATGCGAAAAATAAGCTTTCTACTTGCCTTTGTCCTCCTACTGGCAACTATTTCGGTGGCACAGCCCAAAAAAACAAAAACAACTACCCTTCCCACAGGGAATGCCACGAAATACGTCGTTTCGGGGCCAATGATGGGCTTTGTGGAGCATCGCTCGGCAGCTTTATGGTTTGAGGTAAGCGCGGCAGCCGATATTGTCGAATTGGAGTATTGGCAAACCGCCGACCCCAAAATACGCAAGCGAATTGCCTATAAAGGCGAGCTGTCGGATACCTATAATCCGCTGACCTTTACGCTTGACGAGCTTGCTATGAACACCGAATATGAGTATGCGCTGTATGTAAATAGCATTCTGCAAACGCCGCCCGCGCCGCCGCCTTATCGCTTCAGAACCAAAGACTTGTGGGAATTTCGCAAAGCCGCACCCGACTTCAACTTTGTTTTCGGCTCGTGCCTCTATATCAATGATTCTATCTACGACCGGCCAGGCAAGCCCTATGGCAAAAGTTTGGGTATTTTGAAACCGATGTCGGAAGAAAATGCGGCGTTCAACCTTTGGCTCGGCGACGATTTG
>JBEEMU010000231.1:0-2707 GCA_041192485.1 Bacteroidota bacterium
AGGCAAAGATACTAAAACCTAAATATTTGAACAATTATGCTATCTTTTGTATGTCAAAATTTTGTCTATTTACCTCGTTTTAGGTATGTAGCGGAGAGGTGTATGTCAAAAGTCTAATAAAGAGCTTAGGTCGCGTTAATCTCCGCTATTTCAGCAAAAATCCACGCCTTATTAAGCAGCGAAGTAGAACTTTCTATGAGATGGATAAGTTCGCTTTGCTGCTTTTTTTGCTCAACGCTGTTTATCGTAGTCCCATATTTATACAAGGCAACCATATTGCTCACAAAGCCCTTGTAACTCTCTTTTAAGAATGGAGGCAGGTTTTTATCGCGTTTTATTGCCATAAGAAAAGTGGTTTTGTAGGTTTCAAAATCGCGGTCAATGCTTATACCTTGCTCCCTGTGCAAGTTCTCCAAATCATTTTCGTCTATTTTATAATAAGCGCGTAAGCGAAGGCAATGCACGTCCATTTTAAGGTGCGCATCGCCAACTGAAATAGTGTGCATATCGCGGAGTACTGCCACATAATCTTTTTTATAAAATGCAAGATAGGCTTTGCAATACTGCAAAATAGGCGCAGATATAGGCGTTTTGCCTGCGGTATTAAACCAAGTATCCAAGTCGGATAACGCCTCAATCGTGCTATTTTGTTGTACCAATAACTTGACGACATTGGTATAAATAGCATCAGTTTTTTTTATGCTGCCTGTAAAATATTGTTTTTCTAAGCCATGTTTATACGCATTTATAGCATTATCGGCAAAAAGAGGCTTGCCAGCGCGGTTTTGCTTGACGCAAAAATTGGTCAGCATCTCGTAGAGCGTGTTTCGTTCGGCTGCACAAAAAACATGCTCCTCTGCTTTTAGAAAATTAAAAACAGTTTGAAAGTTGGCATTTTCGCCCGTTTGCAACAAGTTCCATAATAAATAATAGGCATGAAGCAACGGATAATCCGCGCAAAACTGCGGCTGTGCTATCAGCCAATCCGCCACAAAACGCTGCCCGATGACCTCCAAATCGGTAGCCACAATCGCGGTATGGTTTTGAGCCATACAGAAATACCGCAATTTGCTTAATAAAAACAGCGCGTCGGCGGCTGCCGAAGCCGCTATTGTATTGGTTTTTGTGGCGGCTTTGCGCTCTATGATACTGCTATAATAGCGGTCGGTAAGGTCTTCGCGGAGCCACGCCGCAGTATAACTTGCGAGGCTTTGTTCCACCAAATTTTGTTTCGCTGCTTGTTTGTTTTTTGTAAAAATGGTTTTTTCTTGTAGTTTTTGCAAGGCATCGTGCTGCATCGTGTTATTTTTTTGCTGCAAGGCTTCTAATAAACACACGGTTTGCAGGGCTTCGTTTTCTGCCAAATACTCGGCTGCCCAAAAACGCTTGAGCAGCACGGTTAAGCGATGCGTATATTCGTCGTAATCCGCTTGCTTAAACGCTTTTTCGGGATAGGCTTGCACCCAAATGCCACAGGCTTCAGTAGGCTGCTTTTGCGGTGTTTTTAGCGCGTCAAACACAAGGGTCAATAGTTTTGCAAGTGCAGGACGGTCGTTGCAATACGGCGATTCTACGTATTGCAAAAACGTTTTGCGTGTTTTGTTGTCCATCGTTTGCAGGAGGGCAGTTAGGGTATTCGACATGGTTCTTAGTGGTAGAAGGTTAAAGCATTATGCGGTTAAAACAAAAATAAATCGGCAATTCCATCACAAAGGTAACGTTTTTTATTTTATTTTTATTCCTATTTGTACGAGAAAATAAATAAAATAAATCAATGAATACAAGGTGTTTGCAAGTAAAAATTATGCGAGAATCACTTATTTGTGTTTTTTGTTTTTAAAAAAGTAAACGTGACCTTTGTGCCGCGCTTTTAGACACGTTAATAAAACTTCTTTTTGTATTTTAAAAATCTCTTATTACAATAATATCATTCCCAAACCATTCCTAACATCTACTCTTATGATTACACGTTTTACAAACCTCTTGTTGCAACACTGCAAGCCCCAAACCAAAACCCTGTTTTATTGGGTTTGCTTACTTTGTTTGCTTGGCGCAATACCTGCCAACGCACACAACCCCCCGCCCGTATTCGGCGCAACCGCCGTCACTACACCCTCCACGTGCAGTTCAAACGGCACGATGACCATTACGGTCAGCAATGGCGTAAACAACTTTGATTACACCATTTCGCAAGCCCCGTCTGGCTATGGCGGCACTACCAATTTTATACAATCTACGGGCAATGTGCTGCTCATAGATGCGCTTCCTGCGGGCGTTTATACCGTACAGGTGCATGATGCCAATAACCTTAGTACGACCATTATCGTCACAATAAGCGGCAACTATACCGAACCTACGCTTGATAGTTGCGTCATACGCCCGAACAGTTCCGACTGTACCATTTATGCGCACGATGGCTTGCGCCCTTACACTTACGCTTATTCGGTAAACGGCGGCGCGTTCACCACGCCACAAACCGATAGCCTATTTACTTGTTTGCCAAACGGCAACCTTGTTTTTCGGGTCTATGATGCCTGTAATAATTTTTACCCGTGTATGAATACGGTAAGTATTTCTCCACCTGCATTGCTAAACGTAGCGTGCAATGTAACGCCTACAGGTACAAATGTAACCACCGATGATTATTATCATTATTTTGGTTGGCTCAGTTACGGTGAACTCCCGTTTACCTATACCTGCTTGAGTA
>JBEEMU010000232.1:0-3789 GCA_041192485.1 Bacteroidota bacterium
ATATTAAAAATAATAAAACACTTTGGCAAAAAGCCGTTCTGCTTTTTGATAAAGACCTGATGACTGACGTACATCGCCAACTTTTGATGGAAGGTTTTGAAGGTAAAATGGGTATTAAAACGCATATTTGGCAATCTTATTGTTTTGAAAGTGTGCTATTTTCTAATATGTCTACCTTGCTTCGTTTATTGCAACGCTTTATCAAATCAAAGCATAGTTTAGATGCAAACACGGCTGACTTAAATCAATATTTTGAAACCGCACTAATAGCCCAAATAAACGCAAAAGAAGAAAGAATAAAAGCGGGTAGTTTGTTTAATACCGAAGTAGGTAAGTTTCAGTCGCGCCGTAAAAAACTGATAGATAAAGACTTGAAAATGGAACTGAAAGATATTATAGAGCAAGACGCACATTTGCAACGCACCTTAGAAACCTATTGGCAAAACTGCTGTACATTTGACCGTTTTCACGAAATTATGAATAAAAAAGATATAGAAACGGTTTTAAATACCGTTTTACAGCATTTTAATATAGACTTTGTATTAGACGAAGACAACGGACGCAACGATTTTGACGACCTCTTTGCATGTATTGACATCATTACCGAACCAAATGAATACAATGTGTTTTCTACATTTATCCGATAGGAAACAAAACTAATCAATCATAAAATGTCACATACACAACAATCCGCCTACCCGCCTACGCACAAAGTGCGTCTTGTAACTGCCGCATCGGGCTGCGACGGACACGATGCCGCCATCAATATGCAGGGATACAAAATGTATATAGTAATGATTTAAAATAATTTTAACTTTCAACCATCTTTTCGACATGAAAAATCTGTACATTCTCTTGTTTTTTTGCGTAAATACCGCGCTTTTTGCGCAGCAACCCAGCTGCGATTGGGCGTATATTCCCGTAGGAGCCGCGCAAACCTACCACACTATTTATTATGCAGCTACCGATGCGAGCGGCAATATCGTTGAACTCGGGAAAATGATGGGACGCGCCGATATGAACCCTGCGCCTGCCGACACGGTGCTTTCGCCTGCGAGTTCGTTTAATTTTTATCTTTCAAAAACCAGCAACAGCGGTAATTTGCTATGGATAAAATATTTCGGCTACAACGGAATCACCTCGTTTTTTGAGTTTACGGGCTTAAAAATCAATACCAATAATGAAATTGTCGTAGCAGGCAATTATTACGGTTTGATTGATTTTGACCTTTCGGCAACAGGCGTTGATACCTTGCGCAGCCACGAACGGACGTATCCCGATTTTTTTGTAGCAAAATATGATGCTGCTGGCGGCTATCAATGGGCGAAAAGTTTTGGCGATGCAGGTTCACCCGATATAAAATCGCAGGCTATCGCGCTATTGCCAAACAATAATATTGTGGTGGCTATCAATCCGACAGGTTCGGGCGCAACCGACTTGGATCCGAGTGCGGCGATACACGGCACTATTGGCAGCAACGGAAATTTGGTGTGCTACAGTCCGCAGGGGCAGTATGTTTGGAATGCGCATACCGGTACACTTTATTCGCAAACCGTACCGAATAATTCGGTGGAATGTGACGACTGGGGAAACGCTTATTTGATGACCGTTGCATACTACAAATTGACCGTCAGTAAATTTACGCTACTTGGCGTGAACTTGTGGGACAAAACAATTGGCGATTTTCCTTCGGGCGGGCGCGTCAATCCGCAGTCTATTTTGGTAGAAAAGGCAACCGGCAGTTTTTATGTAGCAGGCACCTTTGGCGGAACCGTTGATTTTGACCCGAACGCAGGCGTAACAAATCGCTCGGCTTCGTCGGGCAATTATCAAGACGGTTTTATTGCGAAATATGATACCGATATGAATTTATTATGGGTAAACACATACACTGGCAAAATAAACTTCGGGTCTGATGCCCTTGATTTTGATAATGGCGAGATAGTTGCTGTCGGCGATTTTACGAGTACCGTGGATTTTGGCAACGGTACAATACTCAATACGGCGAGTAGTTTGAGCCCGTTTTATATCAGAATGAACAGCGCAGGCGTGACGCAAACGGGTTTTTCGCTACAAGGAGTTGGCAGATTTGGGACTATAAACACCAATATCAACCATAAATCGGTGCTTACAGGCTACCTTGTAAGCACAACCGATGTGGACCCGTCTCCCGCGAATTTGACCTTGACAGCTACGGCAACGAATGCCTTTACGGGCGTGTATCAATTTCCCATTCCCGTATCTACAACCACGGAAATTGCCAAAAACAACATCAGCGTTTCGCCTAATCCGATGCACGAAAGCCTAAACTTGCACGTGGCGGAAAGCCTAATAAACACGGATTACGCGCTCTACAATACGCTTGGAAGCTTTATTTTAAAAGGAAAAATAAAGGCCGAAACAACGAATATTCGTACAGACAATATAGCCGCAGGCGTGTATTTTCTGCACATCGGCGAGAATGCGGTACTGAAATTGGTAAAAGAGTAGGCTGTCAAATGAAAACGGTGTAAATATAATTTGGTTCCTAGCAAGTTTGTACGGATAGAGGTGTTTGGGCTTTAGCCCAGACGCCCAGTCACTTCCGTAAAAACTTTCTAAGAACCTGAATTTGGAGTATAGTTAGTGAAATTGAGTAATATTCATGGCCATATTGTGTCAGGTAGAATTGTGTTGAAAGACCACGAAAAAGATAATTTCATTGCTTTAGAAAATAGTTATAATCGTGCTTTTCCAAACCGAAAGTTTATTGGTGCTATCCCTCAAAACGATATTGATGCGCCCGAAGGATTTTGGCTTACTGATGGCACCGACCGCTACGAGTTAGCGGAAATGTCGGCAGGATAACGCGCAATTTTCCCTATTTTAATGGATTTTGCGATTATGAATATCCATAATTCTATCATTATTATAGATGAATTGGAACTGCATTTGCACCCGCCTTTACAGCAAGGCTTATTGCGTAACCGCTTAATGGATTTGCGGAATCGATTTGAAGATAATTATGCTAAACTTTTGGCTGATATTAATATTATTTTGACCAATACAAGCAATGCACTAGATTTAATACAACTGAATAGAGAAGAAATTTGGATAGATGTGAATTTCAGACAACCACACCGCATTGATATGAACGTAGCCCTTATGGGGAGCGGTACGCTCCAAATTATTGAAGTTCTTTTAAGTATTTACGAGCGAGATACAAGTACAAACATCATTTTATTAGACGATCCCGATAGTCATATTCATAGAATTTTGCAAAAAAGACTCTTAAACGTATTGCAAAAAGCACCTAACACACAGGTTTTTATTACCGCACACAACGAGGCAATGATACGTGATGCCAACGCAAACTGGGTCTTCCATTTGGAAAATCAAGCAAAAAGAGAGGAGCCTTATCAGGCTATTGCGGCTAATTTGCCGACTAAAAAAGGCTTGTTACAATCAGGTAAAAGTCCAATTATAAGCACCTTAAATGGAGGCAACGGACTTGATTTTGTGAACGCTTTGGAGGCAGATATTTTGTTTTTGGTAGAAGGCGAAGACGATGCTTTGCGTATGCAGCAGTTGCTTTCGTTACGCAATACAAACAAAAAGTTTGCTTTTTGGATATTGCGCGGCGTAGATAGTATTTTTAGTCAAATTGGGCTACTAAAAGATGTTTTCAGCAATATTAAAAATAATAAAACACTTTGGCAAAAAGCCGTTCTGCTTTTTGATAAAGACCTGATGACTGACGTACATCGCCAACTTTTGATGGAAGGTTTTGAAGGTAAAATGGGTATTAAA
>JBEEMU010000233.1:0-3058 GCA_041192485.1 Bacteroidota bacterium
TGGCTCGCGTATTTGCTTACCTCATGCAGCACGATATTGAGGTAACGGACGAGGCGATTTTCAATGATGTTTCGGCTACTATTCGTCAAGCCCTCATAGATATTCGCACGGCAAACGATAGTAAAACGCACATTTCTACCACTGCATTAGAAATCGCTTTGAAAAAACTAATGGGATGATTTTTTAAATAGAAAATATGAAATCGTAAATATGAAATCTAAGACGTAAGGCTTCGGGTTTATAAGCAATTTGATATTGATTATAAATTCTTTATAATTCCGTAGTATTTTATATTTACTATTTCATATTTCATATTTGAACCTGCACGGTTAATCTATGCTATACGGGTAGTGGTCTGATACAGAGCAAGTCGTTGATAGTCAAGATGTTATCAATTAAGCCCTCCGCCATTGCTGCGGAGATTTGGCGATACTTTCGCTCAAAACGAGCGGCTAAAGGGTTAATGCACTGTTTTAATGCCGCCACAGGCTGACAATAATTGAAAACTTGAGCGGTAAACAGTATCATTGCGTCATGAAAAATCGCCTTTTTAGAGCAACATAAAGTTTTGCGAATCAAGCGCGCACAGCACAACCGAAATTTGCCATTCCGACTCTCCACATAATCCGTATTGATATGTTTTGAGCGTTTTGCTGCGTCAAAATGCGCCTCAATCGCTTCCCGACTTCCATACACAATTTTATTGCCGACTTCAACGATATTTCCTTTTGCGTCCCGTTTTTTCGTCACTTGCACATAGCGCAAATTCGCCATCGGAACCAAATAAGTAGCAGGGTGAGGACCACGTCCACGGTAGGGTGGCTGATAGATTACACCGTAATGCGCTAAGAATGCCTTTTCATAAAACCAATCATCGGAAGAAAATAAAGGTGGCTTACCATTACTTTTTGCCTTAATTTTACCTATAAATTCAGTCGCTTCATCTTGGGTTCGCTTGCCGTTATGTACCGTTTGAATAAAACTACTATCGGGACAAACGCCTACAAAACACCACCTATCTCCTTGATTTTCAGCCACTTCCGTGTCTACCAAGGCAGCGGCTTTCTCCTCAGCCGTTAAGTTCTCCTTTTTTTTTTTGATGTAGGACCAGAACTCATCTATCTGAACCTCCCCTAATGCCATGTCCTGTTGCATATAAGTCGTGAACGCGGTTACTTGCTCCGATGCCAACACGATCCAGGAGCGCAGCGACTGACCATCTACACCTTCATTCCGACATACCGCATTCATGCCCGTCCCACTCGCCAAGTAGGTCAAGCACCGCACAATTTTCGCCATTGGCGTACGTAAGTCAAAAAACATCGTGCCTTTCCGCACACTAAAAGGCTTTCCTTTGCACACGGTACAGCGTACTTGACCTTGAATGATGCTATGCGTCGTCAAATTACCCCCATCAACTATATGACACGAACTACACGCTGGGTTATCGCAATATTGATGCGATTTAAATCTAAAAAAATCTGCTTTTTCCATCTGATTGCATGGGTTTAAAAATGCAAAGATACGAAACATACTTTAATCTCGCAAGTTCTCATATTTCATATTTCATATTTCAAAAAAGATGCTTCAAAACTGGCTCAAGCCTATTGCGCCCAAGATATTGGCGACGACTGATGCCTTGCAGCAATACCAGTTGGGTAAAAATATCGGTTTGTTCACAAAAGCCGACGAATTGCCCAACCTTACTTACGTAAAAGCAGTGCTGATTGGCATTGATGCGGCGGCGGCAGATGCGGTTCGCCCACATTTGTACGCGCTGAGTTTTCCGTTTGCGGGTTTTCAGATTGCGGATTTGGGTAATGTGCGCAAAAACCATGCGGAAACGATTATTCCTGTGTTGCAAGAATTGCTTACGGGCGGTATTATCCCAATTTTATTGGGCGGAGCCGACCTCAATTTGCCTTATTTATTGTACCATTCCTATCGGCATTTGGATTATTTGTTGAGTATGGGCGTGGTCAGTCCGCGCATTCCTTACAGTGCGGAAAGCGGTTGGCAGATGCAGCCAAATTTTTTCTTAAATCGGATTTTGGCGCAGCCCGACCATTATTTATTTAATATGAGTGTGCTCGGTTTTCAAGCGCATTTCAACGATGCGAAAGCGATTGAGTACCTAGATAGCCGCAATTATGAGCATTTGCGTTTGGGCAAAATCAAGCAAAATAGCGAAGAATGTGAGCCGCTTTTGCGCGATGCCGATACGCTCGCTTTGGATTTGTCTGCGCTAAAATATACTGATGCGCCTGCTTCGGGCAATGCCTCGCCGAACGGTTTGGACGCGACGGAAATCTGTCAAGTTGTGCGTTATGCGGGTTTGAGCGACAAATTATCGTCGTTTGGCATCTACAATTATTTGGCGAAAGCCGACCATTCTACACAAACCGCGCAACTTACCGCGCAAATTATTTGGTATTTTTTAGATGGTGTGTACAATAGAAAGCACGATTATCCCTTGCAAGCCGCACATTTCAGCCAATATTTGGTGGCGATACCCGCAGAAAAAAAGCCGCTTGTCTTCTGGAAATCCAAACGTTCGGAGCGGTGGTGGCTGCAAATAGAAACCGCGCACAACGACAAACAAAAGCGGCATTTTCTCTTTCCTTGCTCTTACCGCGATTATCAGCAAGCGATAGAGGGCAATCTTTCCGACCGCATTTTGCTGGCGCATCATCGTTTTGATTGATTTATTGGCTTTGCAACTTCAGTTGCATTTCCTGATATGGATAAGTAGGACACGGATTGAACGGATTAGACACGGATTAAAAAAACACGTAACTGTTTAGGTGACGAGTGACAACATAACGAGTGACAACATAACGAGTGACGACATAACGAGTGACAACATAACGAGTGACAATAGGACGAGTGACGTTATTTGCGAACAAATCGCACGTCACTCGTCATAAAATAACACAAAAAGGCATCGTCATTCGTCACACAATTGTTACGGAATACTACTCCAAGCGCATTTCCATAGTCTTGAAATTGATGCGCAAAGCCTTGGTTTTGCGCATCAAATCGCGCCCAAACGCACCTT
>JBEEMU010000234.1:0-6798 GCA_041192485.1 Bacteroidota bacterium
CTATTTTAGCAAATAAAACTTACGAAAGTTTATTTCGCAAAAAATAAAAACAGCGTAAAAAATATCAAAATTGATATTTTTTGCGCTTTTTTATTTTAAAAAAGTGATCGCAACAGGATTCGAACCTGTGACCGCCTCATTAGAAGTGAGGTGCTCTATCCAGCTGAGCTATGCGACCTAAATGTATTAGCAATGAACTGTTGAAGAAAAATTATTAGCTTGTTTTCAAAACTTTATCGTACATTTGCGCCGCAAAGGTACAGCTTTTTTGTTTCATTGCAAAATTTTTAACTGATAAAATAGGATTATTTTAAAAAAAAGGAATATCACTAACCGTACTATCACTAAAAATAACGATGTTTTGCGTTTTCTTCTTGGCTTCGCAATAGCATTACTTCCTGTTTTCGCCTCTCAAATACAGGGAAAGACAAGCCTTCGTAATGGAGTTGCCAGTACAGAAAAAGCAGATTTGCCTGCCGCGCCGCGCACCTTTCAACGCGCTATTTTTCAAGATAGTCTGTGGCAATATATGGCGCGTTACGGCAAAAACAAGCGTTTTATTGAATCTTTAACGCTTCAAACGCTGATTGCGCTTTCGTATTATCCCGAATTGCGCGATGTGTCTATCCGCTTTAAATTCAAGAATATTAAAACAACGATGCAGGCGCGACCAACAACGACCTCCATTTTAAATGCGAAAAAAAAGCGCGTTTATACCATTTTTATTGATAAAAAGATTATAAACAGACGCGGCGTAAATATTATGACTGCGCCATTTAATGCGCAAATCGGCATTTTAGGGCATGAATTAGCCCATATTTCCGACTATGAAAGCTGCTCGAATGTGGGTATTCTCCGCTTCGGTTTCGATTATTTAGACAAAAGAAAGAAGAAAAATATCGAACATTATACCGACCTTATCACCGTAGCTCACGGACTCGGTTGGCAGCTCTACGACTGGTCAAATTTTGTTTTTGAGGACTCGGGAGCCGACGAAAAATACTTGAAGTTTAAAGCGAAATATTATCTGAAACCCAAAGAAATTCAAACTGCCATTGAATTTGCGCCCGAAAAGGGTTTTTAAGACGGAAATTCAAATCTTAAAGGCAACTTGTAACTGTTTTAACTCCGCGTTTAAACCACAAACAACCTAAACAAGTACGGCAAATTAAATAAGGGACGTGCCCAAAACATTTCAGTTCAAAAAAACAGTAGAAATAAATTGTCAAAAAAACTTCATTCCGATTTATACCATACGATTGCTTTGCTGCAAACGCCGTTAGTAGGCGACAAAACGGCTCGCACGTTGATAGCGCATTGCGGCAGCGCAAAGGCTGTTTTTGAGGCTTCTAAAAAGGAGCTTGCGCAAATAAACGGCATCGGCTTGGCTATCAGCGAAAATATAAAAGCCTTCAATGGCTGGAATACAACTGATGTGGAGATGGTTTTTTTAGAAAAAAATGACGTTCAAGCCTCTATTTATCACGAAAATACTTACCCACATCGCTTAAAAAATTTCGACGACTCGCCCGTTATTCTTTATCAAAAAGGGAGCTGGAACGCCAATAAACAAGCGCGTATTGTCGGAATTATTGGCACTCGAAAACCGACGGCTTATGGACGCGATTTTACCGAGCGCTTGGTGGAAGGCCTAAAACCATATAATACGACCGTGATTAGTGGCTTGGCTTATGGCATTGATGTGGCCGCACACCGCGCCGCATTAGAGCATATAATACCGACCGTTGGCGTTTTGGCGCATGGGCTTAATCGCATTTATCCGCCAGCGCACTTCCGAACCGCAGAGCGTATGTGGCAAGAAGGCGGGGCATTGCTCACCGAATTTCCATCGTATTTTAGCCCCGATAGAGAAAATTTCCCACGCAGAAACCGCATCGTTGCGGGCTTGTGCGATGCTTTAATAGTTGCCGAAACTGCTACGAAAGGCGGCTCGATGATTACAGTAAAGATTGCGAATAACTATAATAAAGATGTGTTTGCGCTGCCAGGCCGCACAAGTGACATGGTGTCGGTGGGCTGCAACTTGTTGATAAAATCGCACCAAGCGGCACTCATAGAAACGGTAGAAGACTTATTGTATGTTATGCGATGGGAGCAAACAGAAAACAAGAAGAACGCCATTCAACCCGAATTATTTATGGATTTGAGCGATGAAGAGCGCAAAGTGCTAAACCTTCTTCGCACAAATGAAAACAACGAATTAGGCATTGATACGCTAACGTTTCAATCTCAAATTCCCGCGTCGCGTTTAGCCGCTATCTTGTTGGGCATGGAGTTTCGTGGGCTTATACAGCCGCTACCTGGCAAGCGGTATGCTATTCGCTAAAAGGCAAGATTCTGCTTATTCCGCATCGTCTATCAAAATAATAGCACTATGTGGCGATATACCGAAAAGTTGTTGTTCCACATACGCATCTGATTTGATAGCGGGATATAATTTGCCTGAAAGCAGCTCGCGATAGCGCACATTGGCGGGAATATCGAGTGTTGCGCCTTGCAGTCGATTACTATTATTAAAAACAATATAGATATTACTGTTGGAATAATTGCGCATAAATCCAAAAAGTTGTCGCGGATTATCGAGCAAAATCGTTTTGTACTCGCCGAGTTGCAGTGCGGTATGCTTATTTCGAATATTGATTAGTTTTTTATAAAAAGCAAACAAATCCTTGTTCACACTTACCTCATCTATTTGCGCCTTGCTGCGCTGATTGGGCAGCGTTGATTCGGGTTGATAAGTAATATCTGTCCATAACATAGGTTTGCGGCAATCGGGGTCGTTTGCCCCCCAAATGCCGGCTTCGTCGCCGTAGTAAATCATCGGTGCGCCAGGATAGGTCATTTGAAAGACCGTCATTAGCTTTTGCATTTCATATTCGGCGAATGTTGGCTTGCGCGTATCGAAAGCCACGTCGCGGCCATGCGACTCGTCGAACCATTTTTGCCACTGTAAAAACGGGCGTTTATCTCTATTCACAATCCGCGAGCCTAAGCGGTCGGTATCGTGGCTATCAAATAAATTCTGGAGTTGCAATACGCTTGTATAAGGAAAGGCATTGCGCTGACGCTCCATCAAACTATCAAAAACGCTGGGCGAAATGCGGTTTTTTTCGGAAATAAAAAATTCGGAGCTGATGAATTGAAAATTATAATTCATGAGTCCGTTGAACTCGTCGGGGCGCACATATTCTTTGAGTTTTGGCACGTCGTCCATGATTTCGGCGGTTGTGTAAGCGTTTTTATTGATGCTTCGCACCAACTTATGCCAGTCTTTCCAAAACGGGTGTCCGATGCAAAAAGCCACATCGAGTCGCCAGCCATCGATGCCTTCCGACGGGTTGCCATCGCCATTCGGGTCCATCCAGCGTTTGGTAATATCAAAAATATACTGTTTTGGTTCGGCAACAATGCCATTTTCGTCTTCCTTTATTTCGGGCAAATCCTTCACGCCCCACCAGCCTTTATACTCAAATTTGGTTCCGGTAGCTGCGTTAGCAAAGCTCTGAATATCAAACCAGTTTTTATATTTAGAAGCGGCTTGATTTTTTTCAACATCTTTAAAAGCAAACGATTTCCAGCCTAAATGGTTGAAAACGCCATCAAAAACGATATAAATATTGCGGGCGTGACACTCTTTAATGAGTTTTAGGGCTAATAAATCGGCTTTTGTCCATTGCCATGTTGTCGGGTCGTCGGGCGTTTCCGAAAGCATCATGATTTTATCGCCAACGGGGTCGGGGCCAAAAGTTGGGTCGACGTGATGGTAGCAAATTGCGTCGTATTTATGCAGCGAAGGCGACATAAAAATAGGGTTCATATAAATAGCGGAAATGCCCAAATCTTTCAAGTAGTCCAACTTATCGATAACTCCTTGCAAATCGCCCCCATAACGGCGACGAGAAATATTTTTCCAAATATCGTAGCTATTTTTCTTTTCATAGGGCTGCAACTGATACCAATCGGCTCCCCAAGTGTGAATTTGCCAAGGCGAAAGCGAGTCGTAAGGGTAGGAGCCGTAAGTATCTAATAGCGTCGGGTCGTTTGTCGGGTCGCCATTGCGGAAACGCTCTGGGAAAACTTGGTACCAAACCACTTTTTTTGCCCAGTTAGGGTCTGTCGAAGACTTGGTTTCAGAAAAGTTGGCTTGCGCAAAGCCGTAATTTCCAATTAATCCAAGCCAGATGAGCGGCGTTAAAAAGCGTTTTGTTAGATATTTTCTCATATAAATTATGGTGTGAGGGGAATTATTAAAAGATAGCAAGACAATCAAACTTAGAAAATCGATATTCTACCCTAAAAGTATCAACAAAGTTGAAGCCAATTTTGTTTTCACGCCCTAATTCGCCCCATTATCTGTTTATTATGTTCAAAAATTACATTTTTCCTACATTCTATGAAAAAAGGCCTTTAAGGTGAGATGCGTGTAGTCAAACGTGTTCATCTTATTTTCACTCTTGCAACAAAACCCCGAACATGTATTATTTTTCCTTATAAAGGAACTAAACACAGGGCTATTTGGTTATCTAACAGTCATTTTCAAAAAAAAATGAAAAATAAACAAAAAAACGACGCAAGTTCGATAAGTTTTTCGGACATTTGCGCTCTTTTAAGCGCGTAAGGAACGTGATAGCCAGAAACCGTATAGTTTTTTAGAAATCGTATAGTTTTTTAGAAACCGTATAGGTTTGAGTTTAGCCAGCCCAGCAGGTAATTCCTTTTAAAAATAAAATCGTTCATAGTTTTTAATTTCAACTTCAAAAAGGCGTAAAATTAGACATTTTAAAACCGTTTTTTAAGATAAAAACGATTCAATCAACGCCTTTCAATCAACGCCTTTCAATCAACAACATTATGTCAAACGGCACAGATGCTACGAATGGTAGCAGCGGACATCAGCAGCACACAAAAGTATCAGCAGCAATGCTGTTAGTCACGCTTGGTATCATTTATGGCGATATAGGAACTTCGCCCCTGTATGTTTTCAAAGCGATTATGGGTACGGAAGCAATCAATGAGGCACTCGTTTTAGGCGGTATTTCGTGCATTATTTGGACACTCACGATGCAAACAACCATCAAATATGTCTTACTAACACTTAATGCGGATAACAGAGGCGAAGGTGGTATTTTGGCTCTTTACGCCTTAGTGCGCAAAAAACGCAAATGGCTGGTTTTTCCTGCAATTATTGGCGCAAGCACCCTTTTAGCCGACGGCTTGATTACGCCGCCTATTTCGGTCGCCTCTGCCATTGAAGGCTTGCCCTTACTCCACGAGTCGCTCACTTGGTTTCCAAAAGACATTCCTGCCGTGCCGATTATTTGTGTCATCATTGGCTTATTGTTTATGTTTCAGCGGCTCGGAACAAAAGTAGTAGGCGGCGCATTTGGGCCAATTATGGCTATTTGGTTTAGTATGCTCGGCGTTCTGGGTGCTATCTGCATCATTGATTATCCCGAAGTTTTAAAAGCATTTAACCCTTACTACGCCTATCATTTGCTTTTTACTACGGGCGCAAAAGGCTTTTTGGTTTTAGGCGCAGTTTTCCTCTGCACAACAGGTGCCGAAGCCTTGTATTCCGACTTGGGGCATTGCGGCAAAAGCAATATCCGCATCTCTTGGGGCTTCGTGAAAACCATGTTGATACTCAACTATTTGTGGCAGGGCGCATCATTGCTTAGTCATCATAATGGGGCGTTCGTCAATGAGTTAATGAAAGGCTCTACCTCACACTTGAAACTTCTTATCAATCCTTTTTACGATATGATGCCGACGGCGTTCCTGCCTTTCGGTATTATTATCGCTACCTTAGCGGCAATTATCGCTTCGCAAGCCCTCATTACAGGCTCGTTCACCTTAATAGCCGAAGCGATGCGCCTAAACCTCTGGCTCAAACACAAAGTAGTCTATCCGTCCGATTTGCAAGGGCAAATTTATGTGCCTATCATCAATTTAGGCTTGGCAATTGGCTGTATCGCCGTCACGATTTTCTTCCGCGAGTCGAATAATATGGAAGCAGCTTACGGCTTATCTATTTGCCTCACGATGCTCATGACTTCTATCCTCATCGTATTTTATATGCTCAATACGCATATTGTTCCGCGAGCATTTGTGGTAGGGTATGCCATTGTGCATGGCACAATAGAACTAGCCTTCCTTTCGGCAAATATGAGCAAATTTGCCGAAGGCGGCTATGTCACTCTGCTGATTGCAGGCAGTATTGCGATGGTGATGTACTCGATGTTTCGCGGCCGCCAAATTCGCAATAAACATTTGGAGTTTGTGGATATTAAAAAATATATCCATAAAATTCGCCAATTGTCGAAAGACAGAACGATACCAAAACACGCCACGCACTTGGTTTATTTGACAAAAGCAAATGATGTGGAGCAAATAGAGAAAAAAGTCATTCACTCCATCTTCGAGTCGCAGCCGAAACGCGCCGATGTCTATTGGCTGCTACACGTCGACTCTTGCGACGACCCACGCCGTTGCGAATGTACCGTGACAACCTTAGCAAAAGACGACCTTATTCGAGTGGATTTCAAACTCGGCTTCCGCACCGAACAGCAAATTGGGCAAATGTTCAAAATGGTCTTAGAAAAAATGGTTACCAAGCAAATCGACGGCAACGGCGTTGTGTTTCACAGTCCTTACGGCGATGTATTGCACCCCGACGGCGTTGATGAAGAAGATGTTTTATTTGAAATAGACCCCGAAGACTTTGATGAAACAAAAGAACGCACCGAAAAAGTAAAAGTAACGCCCAAAACAGGCGAT
>JBEEMU010000235.1:0-3590 GCA_041192485.1 Bacteroidota bacterium
TAGAAAACAAGCCCTTCTTCTTGCGACGTTAATACAAGTGCGTTCATATTTTAGTTGATTTATTGGTTGGTAACAGCTTACTAAGCCTATTTTTTTATAGTATTCAACCCATTTTGAAAACAAATAAAGGTGAAAATATGTTTAAAAATGAATGGTGTGCTTAGGTTGTTTTTCAAAAATAAATTAAAAAGGGAAGAAATATGTTTTTTAACAACTATACAGACTATCGGAAACGGTATCAGAAAAAAATGGCTTGCATTTTACTTATTTTAAGTACATTTGTGGCGTTTAATGCTTGCGTTAGCACCGACCCGAACCCATATAAAGGCGGCGGTTTAGTGTATAAGAATGCTTGTGCCGACTGTCACGGCGATAAAGGCGAAGGCTTGTTTGACCTCGTTCCGCCGCTTGCAAATAGCGACTATTTGGCAAGCCATCAAAACCAACTGCTTCATATTATAAAAAAAGGATTGGATACTTCCCTGATTGTGAATGGTAAAAAATATTCACAGCCGATGCCGCCACAATTACTGAACGATGTGCAGCTTGTGAATGTGATTAATTTTATCAACCATGAATGGGGCAATAATCAGCCCGACCGTCTGTTGAAAGAGGTGCAGGCGGAATTGAAGTTAGAAGCGGATAAAAGATGACTTGGTTAGTGTTTTTATTACTTCTTCTTTCCCAATAAACGTGTCTAACATAAAAGTTTATGCAAAATGAAGTTTTTGAACTGATAATCGCCATTCTAATTGGCTGTATTATCGGCACAGAGCGCGAATATCGCGACAAATCAGCTGGCTTTCGCACGATGATATTGGTGTCGCTTGGCGCAACGATGTTCACGATTTTATCGTTCAAAATAGGTGCAAGCTCGCCCGACAGAATCGCCGCAAATATTGTGACGGGCGTTGGGTTTTTGGGCGCAGGCGTTATTTTTAAAGACCAAAGCCGCATTTCGGGCATCACAACTGCTACCACTATCTGGATTACCGCCGCACTCGGTATGGCAGTCGGCGCAGGGCAATGGCAGCTTGGGCTAATCGGTGCAGTCTTGGTGCTTATTATCTTGATTGTCTTTAATCCGCTGCAACACATTTTACAACGCCTTAGTCAGACGCGAATTTATACCATAAAATGCCACTATCAACCAAAAATGCAACAAACCTATGAAGCATTGTTTGCGAGTTATGGACTCCGCCCTTTTAATAGCAAAGTGGCCCGCGAAAACGACAAAATAACGGGAAACTGGGCGGTCGGCGGCAAAGCAGTTTCCCACGAAGCCTTGATTGAACAGCTACAAAGCGACCCGAATATTGTAGAATTTGAATTTGCGCATCAATGATTTTTTCAATGATTCTTGTCAATGATTCTTTTTCCTAAGCTAGTTTTTTACAATTTTCACGCTTGCTTCGCCTGCTATTTGCAAGAAAAACACGCCATTTTCTAAATTACTGACATCAAGCGTTTCCGTCACTATCGGCAAATCGATGCGAACCCGCCCCGTTTCGTCGATGAGTTGCATGGTGCGTTCGGTATTATTGGTGCGAATATTCAAAAAAGAAACCGCAGGATTCGGAAATACTTGCACCTCATTCGTTTCTTTTACTTCCAAAATTACGCTGCGAATAGGCGAATAGGTGAATGTGCCGTCAAAATCAGTTGGACGCAAACGGTAGTAAAATATCGGCATTTTGCCGCTTTTTGCGCCCGTTAAAGGCGTATCCGTATAATTATAGCGGCTTCCTTGCGGCAAATTAGCACCTTTCACGGTGGTTATTGTTTCAAAATTGCGCCCATCAGCACTTCGTTCTATGGCGAAATAATCGCTATTATGCTCGCTTGCGGTTTCCCAAGCCAATAAAACGGCATTGTTTTCGGCTCTTTTAGCATCAAAACCAAGTATTTCTACGGGTAAAGCCCCATTATTGCCGCCGCTTGCGCCGATACCGCCGCCGCTAAACGACGTTGTTTTAAATTCTACAAAAGCCATGTTTTGAAAAACGCCTTTTGTAAACTGCGCTGTATTACTTTCTGTTTCGGAATATAAATATTGATGAAATGCGCTGCTTGTAACCGTATTATCTAGCGGATTGTACGGATTGTCCACTTTGAAAACGGCGCATTTTGTAATATCTTGCTGCACCGACGACACGCTGCCCGTCAAATCGCTCAATAAATTGCTGTTGTAATAAACGCGCACAGAAACGGGATTTGCGAGATTTGGCTCGTTGAATGGCGTAAGTTTCCAATACATATTGCCCGTAAACCAACCATCGGGCGATGTTACATAAGGCGCAGAACTTCTATTTGTGGCAATATTCGAGCCAAAAGCGGCGGTTGTGTGCAGCTCGGCAAGTATCGGAGTCGCTGGGTTATTATAGCTACCAATATCATGCCCTGCGCTCGACGCATCGTTTCCGTTGCGATTGATACTGAATAAAATAGTGTTGGTATTGCTATCGTAAAAATGCGTCCAACCGTCAGGTGTATCACATTCTGTATTTGCTACCAAATTAATACCTGCCGAAGAAGGCGTACTAAAATGATAATTTGCATTTTGTTCATAAACGCCAATATCCACAATATTAGCCAAAATTCGGGTTTTATCGTCGAGGTCGGTTTGAGCAGGCGCGTAGGCATTATTTCCGCTATTAGTTGCAGGCGAGCATATTTTTGTATGAAAATCGCCGCTCGTTGTAGGCGCAAGAGCATAGTTTACGGGGTTTAAAAACAGCGGATTGTCGGATAAATTCAAACTTCCAGTGCCGTTCCAACCGCCCTCTACTACGCAATTTGCCAATAGCGCGTCGGTTGTTGTTATACTGCTATTCGACCAAATAATGCAGTTATACAGTTGCGCCGTTTGTGCGCTCACACCTTTCATAACGCCTTCGGTTGCCGCTTTATTTCCCGAAAAAACGCAATTTTTAAAGACCGTATTTGCCAAATTCGCAGTAAAAACGCCTCCTGCGCCTGCTGCATTATTTCCCGTGAAAAGGTTATTTTGGCAGGTAAGCGCCACTAAATTAGTGGCTTGCACGATGAATGCGCCGCCGTCGCGAGTTGCAGAGTTGCCACGCAAGGCATTATTATTACTGAAAATTTGCGTTGCACTCGCATTTGTGTTTAAAATGGCGATTGCGCCACCATCTCGCGCCGAATTGCCCAATAACTTATTGCGTAGCCAAACCTGTGTGCCTGCGCTATTTGTAGCGATTGCTCCGCCATAAAGAGAAGCGGTATTTTGCGACAAGCTGCTATTTTGCAAGGTTAAACCGCTGGTAGCCGACGCGCTTTTTCTAAAAATATAAACTGCGCCGCCGCTGCCCGTAGCAGCCGAATTGCCCACAAACACACAATCTGTGATGCTCACATTGCCCGAACCGCCCACTAATTGCTGGATTGCGCCACCACTTGTCGCACTATTGTTATTGGAATAGACCGTTTTTTTGGTAAAAACAGCGTTATCTGTACCCGTTGCGCCTTCGCTAAAAATAGCCCCAAAAGTATTATTCGCCAAATAACTCGTATCTATTTGCGGATTGCAGCTACTATTATTTGTAGGGATACTACTAATACCAATTCTA
>JBEEMU010000236.1:0-4380 GCA_041192485.1 Bacteroidota bacterium
AGTGCGATTTTTTATTTCTATTTTAAGAAAAAATTGTACCTTTGTTGCATGAAAATCCTAATGATATGTTTGGGCAATATTTGCCGCTCGCCATTAGCCGATGGCATTTTAAAAAATATGGCAGAAAAGCGCGGTTTAGGCTGGGAAATCGACTCGGCAGGAACAAGCGGTTGGCATAGCAACGAACCGCCGCACCCTCTCTCGATTAGCGTTGCAGCAAGCCACGGCATAGATATCTCGACGCAGCGCTCGCGCCGCTTGCAGCCTTACGATTTAGCCGAATTTGATTACCTGCTTTGTATGGACGCACAAAACTATCAAGATACTATCCGCTTGGCGCAAACAGACGAAGAGCGGGCAAAAGTGCATTTAATCCGCAATTTTGTGAAACCAAATTATAATATGCAAGTCCCCGACCCTTACACGCAAGGGCGCAACGGCTATGAAGAAGTTTTTAATATGCTGACCGAGGCTTGTGAAAAGTTTATAGATTCGGTCATTTTAATATAAGTGCCTACGGCTAAATGATACGCTACTACTTAATTCCACGATAAAACCCATTATAATTATATATATATGCAGACCCTCAAAATATTATTTCTCGGCGCAAACCCGCGCGATACTACTCGCATTCGCATCGATGAAGAATTGCGCGAAATAGACAATCAGTTGCGTCTTTCAGCAGGACGCGATAGGCTCTCGCTTGGCCAAAAATGGGCTGTCAGACCCGACGATTTGCAACAATCGCTCGTGGATTCGGAACCACAAATCGTGCATTTTTCGGGGCATGGCAGCTCTTTAGGCATTTGTTTGGAAGACGAACAGGGCAATTCGAAGGAAGTGAACGCCGAAGCATTGAGCGATTTATTTGCACTTTTTAAAGGCACGGTGAAATGCGTTTTGCTCAATTCTTGCTATTCGGAAGCGCAGGCGACAGCAATCAGTCAATACGTTCCTTATGTGATAGGCATGAGCGATGCCATGCCTGACGAAGCAGCAACACGCTTTTCTGTGGGCTTTTATAAAGCAATTGCCGCTGGAAAAACCGTTGAATTTGCGTTTAATTTGGGCGTGAACGCCATCAAATTGGAAGGCTTAGGCTTCGAACAACTCCCAAAACTCTTGAAAACATCGGAGAATTTGGTGCTTTTACAAGCCTTGTCCGCAACAATTAATACAGAAAATACGCCCACTTTAGACGAAGCTACCGTAAAAAGAAAATGGTGGCTTTATGGCGGTATTGCCGCAATAGGCATTGCTTTAGCAGGCTTTTTGGGCTATATTTTTGGCGAAAGCCAGCCTACCGCAGGCCTGCAATATCGTATTAGCAACGCCAGTATGGATATTTTTGAAAAAAGCGTGGACTCGTTTAAGCTCACATTCGATGTGGTAGCAGATAATAATAGCTTGAAAACCTGCGATTTCATACGCGATTCGTTCAGCCTGCTTTTGCCAAATTCAGATGTGATATTAAAGCCTCTGCGCGAAGGACGGAGCCGCGTCAGTATCAAACGCAACGAAAATGTGGACTTGAAAGTAGCCTTCGCCATTCCTTCAACCACACTATCGGGTAGTTTTTCGCTAAACATCGGGCGGCCGCGTGGAACTGTGCATATCGACTATTTATACGGCGCACCGATAGCTTCTAACGACCTTGATACTGAGAATGACAGACAAAAAGAACTTCCGAATAGACCCACCGAAAGCAACGATGCTCCCACTGCACCTAATAAGAACGACTCTAAAACGTCAAGTATCACCGTCAGAAAAGCAAAGCATAAAACAATGGTAACGCCGACGAATAGCCAGACGAATAGCACTACGAGTAGTAGCAAAACAGGCTCGGAGGTAAGCCCTATTGTTTCGCCAGCAAAACCAAGTACGACCGCCACAACACCGACTCCCGACTTGCCAAAGCCACAAACAGAAGCGGTTGTCGTTATCCCGAAAGAGGAGTCGAAGGAAGCAAGTACACGCATGAACGGCGGCACTATAAAATGCGACCCAAAACTCATTCAGCGAATGAAACCTATAGAAAGAATGCGGTATGAACAAGAGGTCATGCATCGAGGTAAAATTCAAGAGAAAGACCATCGGCAATTACCCGCAAATCGCTCCTTCCAACCGCAGGAAAAACCAATAAAATGATAAAGTTTAAACGAAAAATAAAGTTTTTTTTACAAAACAAAATTTTATTCTGAAAAAGTATAAAAAAAACACGAACTTTGCGGCATGAATAAACGAAAAATACGGCATATTGCCGTCATGTGTTCTGGTGGCGATGCCCCAGGCATGAACGCAGCCGTGCGTGCAGCAGTTCGTGCAGGCATTTACCACGGTTTTCAAGTCACAGGCGTTGTACGCGGTTATGAGGGCTTGATAAATGCGGATTTTATCCAAATGGACAGCCGCACCGTCGGCGACATTATTCAGCGCGGCGGAACAATGCTGAAAACAGCACGGAGCGAGCGATTTCGCACACCCGAAGGGCGCAAAACCGCCTTTGAAAATATGCAAGCCTACGAAATTGACGCAATTGTAGCAATAGGCGGCAACGGAACCTTCACGGGCGGCAATGTGTTTTACGAGGAATACGGTATTCCTTTTGTCGGTATTCCTGGTACCATCGACAACGACTTGTTTGGAACCGATTTTACTATTGGCTATGATACCGCTTGCAATACCGTCATTGATGCACTCGATAAAATTCGAGACACGGCAGATGCTCACGACCGTCTCTTTTTTATAGAAGTCATGGGGCGCGACGCAGGCTTTATCGCCCTAAACGCAGGTATCGCGGCAGGTGTTGAAGCTATTTTACTGCCCGAAGAACCTACGGATATAGAAGTGCTTATAGAGCGTTTGAGTAAAAATGCCAAAAAGAAAAAGCCATCGAGTATGGTCATTGTCGCCGAAGGTAATACAAACGGTGGTGCCATCGAAATTGCTAAAAAAGTGAATGAAAAATTCAAACACTATGATACGAAAGTAACCATTATCGGGCATTTGCAACGCGGCGGCTCGCCTTCTTGCTTCGACCGCGTATTGGCAAGCCGCCTCGGTGTTGCCGCCGTAGATACTTTAGCAAACCTCAATAAATACCAAGACATCGGCGATACTGACACCTATAATGCCAATGTAAAAGTGATGGTAGGCGTAGAAAAAGATGCCATTGTTCGCATTCCGTTGGCAGAAACCTTTAAAAAAGAAAACCGAAAACTCATCAATCCAGAGTTATTAGAAATTGCACAGTTATTGGCCCTTTAAGGGCTTAGGAAACAAGGAGTCTGTGAAACAAGGAGTCTGTGAAACAAGGAGTTTGTGAAACAAGGAGTCTGTGCAAAATACTTCATACTTATTATCTTATCCATTATACTATTATTATTTAATCTTATGCGTTACTCTTTTTTAATTATTTCACTGCTTTTGGCAATAGGATTTTCGGCGTGTCGGACTACTCCAAAAAACGAAATAACAGCGGCAATGATTGCTGGAAAATGGACGATTATCTCTGCCACGCGCGATACAACCCCTACATCGATGCTAAATAATGCCTATATCGACTTCAAATCGAACGAAGTTTTTACTTCGCTACCTCTGACAGAAGAGGGCGATAGCGTTGTACACTCCTCATTCAGCATGATGAATGACAGTATGAACTGCCCCAGTTTTAAAACAAATTTCAAATTTAAAAAACGGCACGATACTCTAAATGCCATTTTTAATACGCAAGGACACCGTTTTTCGGTAGATATGCTAAAATAGCCTATTTTTCTTCGAATATTATGCCGCACAAAATAATGTGCGCAGCTCTATCGTGGTAGAAACAGATGTTTTGTATATCTATTTCAAATTTTCAGTAAAAATGGTCGGGAAAAAAAATTACCTGCTCGAAACTTTTTTTTTAGTCTTTCCATTATTTTTAACGACTGTTTTATATGCGCAAAGCGAGCAAGTGCGCACCCTCACGACAGCCAATGGCTTGTCGCAAGGCATGGTTACGGGTTTGTTGCAAGATAAACAAGGCTTTATTTGGGCAGCTACGCTCAACGGGTTAAACCGATATGATGGGCATCGTTTTAAGGTATATCTCCACGACAACGATGACAGCACGAGTATTGCAAGCAATACCCTGTACGCGCTAAGTGAAGACCGATTGGGGCGTATTTGGATGGGTACGGCGGCGGGTATCGACTGTTTTGACCCACAAACCGAGCGGTTTTGGCATCTCGGGCAACAGTATTACTTAGGTATGAATGAGGGAGCAAAAGACGCGCCTACGCAAGCTATCAGCAGCCTGGTGATGGATAGCGCAGGTGTGTTGTGGGTGGTCAGCAATAGCACGATTAGCAGAATAGTGGTGCCAGACGATTTTTTGCA
>JBEEMU010000237.1:0-5528 GCA_041192485.1 Bacteroidota bacterium
TTTTGCGCCCATTCATTTGCAGGGTAAAAAGCTGTGCTACGCCCTCGTCCATGAGTTGGTCTAAGCCTTTTGCGAGTTGCTTGGCTTTGAGGGGGTCGGCGTTTTCTACATAGCGAAACAGCTCTGGCGAAAACGACGGAATACCTTTATACGCCATTTTTTCGCCCTGCGTGAGCGTGTCCCCTATTTTGAAATTGCCGGTGTCGTGAATGCCGACAATATCGCCAGGGTAGGCAACTTCGACGATAGACTTGGTATCGCCCATGAAGGCGGTCGGAGCCGCAAACTTCAAGTCTTTGCCCAAACGGACGTGATGATAGTTGGTATTTCGGGCAAAAGTACCCGAACATATACGGATAAATGCCAAGCGGTCGCGGTGTTTCGGGTCCATATTCGCGTGGATTTTGAAGACAAAGCCCGTCATTTTATCTTCATCGGGCTTTACTAAGCGCGTTTCGGTGGTGCGAGCTTGCGGCGTAGGTGCGATTTCTACAAAACAATCGAGCAATTCTTTTACCCCAAAATTATTGACTGCCGAACCGAAAAACACGGGCGACATTTTGCCATGTAAATACGCTTCGCGGTCGAATTCGGGATACACGCCTTCCACCATTTCCACCTCTTCGCGGAGTTTGTCGGCGGCTTTTTTGCCAATACGCGCCTCCAAGATGGGCGAATTGAGGTCGTCGATGCGCACCACATCTTCATCGTCTTCGCTTTGTTTGCCTTTCGAGCGAAACAAAACAATGCTTTTGGTATAAATATTATAAACCCCTTGAAACTCGCTGCCCATGCCTATCGGGTGCGAGAGTGGGCAAACGTGCAAGCCGAGCTTCTGCTCTACTTCGTCTAACAGGTCAAACACGTCTTTGCCTTCGCGGTCTAATTTATTGATAAAAACAATCACGGGCGTGTCGCGCATTCGGCACACTTCCACGAGTTTTTCGGTCTGGCTTTCCACGCCTTTCGCTACGTCGATGACCACAATCACGCTATCAACAGCGGTAAGTGTGCGGTAAGTATCTTCGGCAAAATCTTGGTGACCAGGTGTGTCCAAAATATTGACCTTCACGTTGCGATACTCGAAAGTCATGACCGATGTTGCGACCGAAATACCGCGTTGCCGCTCTATTTCCATAAAGTCGGAGGTCGTGCTTTTCTTTATTTTATTGGATTTTACAGCCCCAGCCACTTGAATTGCGCCGCCAAAAAGCAGCAGTTTTTCGGTCAGCGTTGTTTTTCCCCCATCGGGGTGCGCAATGACCGCAAAGGTGCGGCGACGTGCGAGTTCTTTATGAAACATATTGAGTGTGTGTTTACCTTCTTATAAAGCTAAGGCTGCTTGCAGCATCGCGGCAAATTCGGCAACTGTTTGTGAACCTTTATCGCCCTCGCCTTTAATACGGACCGAAACAAGGCCTTCGTTTTCTTCTTTTTCGCCGACAACGAGCATAAAGGGAATGCGTTTTAACTCTGCGTCGCGGATTTTGCGCCCCGTAGTTTCGCTGCGATTGTCCACATAGCCGCGCAAATCTAATAAGGCGAGTTCGGCGCAGATTTTTTCGGCGTAAGCTGCCGTTTTTTCAGTAATCGGCAGAATGGCAAATTGTTCGGGAGCCAACCATAGCGGAAACCTGCCTGCACAGTGTTCTATCAGCACGGAAATAAAACGCTCCATCGAACCGAATGGCGCACGGTGTATCATCACGGGGCGGTGTCGGCTGCTGTCGGCTGCGGTGTATTCGAGTTCGAAACGCTCTGGCAGATTATAATCAACTTGAATGGTGCCGAGTTGCCACGAGCGTCCGAGCGCGTCTTTGACCATAAAGTCGAGTTTTGGCCCGTAAAAGGCGGCTTCGTCATAAGCCGTCACTGTTTTCAGGCCTACTTCTTGTGTAGCCTCGATGATAGCGCGTTCGGCAGCGTCCCAGTTTTCGTCGGAACCAATATATTTTTCGCGGTCGGTTTGATGACGAAGCGATATTTGCGCCGTAAAACTATCGAAGCCTAATTTTTTAATCACATACATCGTCAAATCCAAGACCTCTAAAAACTCGGTTTTTACTTGTTCGGGCGTGCAGAAAATGTGTGCATCGTCTTGCGTAAAGCAGCGCACACGGCTCAATCCATGCAGTTCGCCCGACTGCTCGTAGCGGTAAACCGTGCCAAATTCGGCGATACGCAAGGGCAATTCCTTGTAAGAATGTGGTTTGTGGGCGTATATTTCGCAGTGATGTGGGCAGTTCATGGGTTTTAGCATAAACACCTCTCCCTCTTTGGGCGTTTGGATTGGCTGAAACGAATCCGCGCCATATTTTGCCCAGTGTCCGCTCGTTTCATACAGGCTTTTGCTTCCGATATGTGGCGTAATGACGGCTTGATAGCCGCGTTTGAGTTGTTCTTTTTTCAAAAAGTCCTCCAATCGTTGGCGCAAAGCCGTTCCTTTTGGCAACCAGATAGGTAAACCTGCGCCCACGCGCTCGCTAAACATAAACAACTCTAGTTCGGCACCGAGTTTGCGGTGGTCGCGCTTTTTGGCTTCTTCGAGTAGGCGCAAATGCTCTTCGAGTTCGGCTTGTTTCGGAAACGTCACGCCATAAATGCGGGTAAGCATCGGGCGTTTATCGTCGCCGCGCCAGTAAGCCCCTGCAATATTAAGGAGTTTGATGGCTTTGATGAGTCCGGTGTGTGGAAGATGCGCTCCCCTGCACAAATCCGTGAAGTTGCCTTGTGTATAAAACGTAATTTGGCCGTCTTCCAGTCCGTCGATGAGTTCGAGCTTATACTGGTCGCCTTTTTCAGTGAAATAAGCGAGCGCATCAGCTTTGGAAACTTCGGTGCGAACGAACTGGCTTTTTTTGCTGGCCAACTCCTTCATTTTCGCCTCAATTGCAGGCAAATCGGGCGGAGTGATTTGTTTGCCGCCGAGGTCGATGTCGTAATAAAAACCGTTGTCGATGGCGGGGCCGATACCGAATTTGGTACCTGGATAGAGTGCCTCAATCGCCTCGGCGAACAAATGCGCCGACGAGTGCCAAAACGTGTTTTTACCTGCTGCATCATTCCAAGTGAGCAATTGCAGGCTCGCGTCGCTGTTTATTGCGCGGTCGGTGTCCCACATTTCGCCGTTCACCTTTGCGCTAATGACGTTGCGAGCCAAGCCCGCACTAATGCTTTCGGCCACCTGCATAGCCGTTGTTCCTACGGCATACTGACGGACTGCACCGTCGGGTAAAGTAATGTTTATCATTTGTAAAAAATTATTTTTCAAGAAGACGAGTAAGCACTTTCGGCTAAATAAACGCGGGTATCATTACCCGAAAGTTCGCCGTTTTACAGAATTTCAAAACCGCGATTAGTTATATACTACTTACCAAACGCCTGCCTTGTATTTTGAGTGCGCAAAGGTACGATTTTTTTTATAATTTATCCAATAACGCTTTCGCCGCTTGTTTATACTTCTCCTACACTTAGAAGGCTACGCCCAAAAAGCAGGGCGTAACCTTCGTTTTTTACACATTGTCGATGTGTTAGCAAGCGGATTGTGCGTTTTTTTTAGAAAAATCGGAGCGCAAGGCAGCGATAATGAGATTTTAGTTGCGAGTAAAGTCGCAATAAATAGGCACCGAAACGGAATTAGCCTTTAGATTAAAACTCAGGACAAGATGATTGCCCGTTAGTATTCCATTGACATTAGAATAGGTAAGGGTATTGCCAGTGCAAGATGCCGAAGTTAGCCCATCAATCACTCCTACATTGCTGATAGCTGTGGTTAATGCCAAATTACCGCCCGAACAAGTCAAAATATTGTTGAGGATGAGCTGTTTCGGCGAGCTGCCTCTTACAATAGTAGCTGTTATGATCGTAGTGTTACCAGAGATTGTTTCGGTACCCGTCCACGAACCGACAAGCGAGCCGCGTGTTTCGACGCTGCAATCCGTGCCTTGATAGCCTTCGTTGCATTTGCAGGTTCCGTCGGTGCAAGCTCCCGAATGGCAATTTTTGTCTTTGCAGGGGTCGACCGTGCAGCCCGTTGCTACAAAGCAAAGCGAACTAAGAAATAGTGAAAAATAGAAAAAATGTTTCATTATGGCAAAATGAGTGATTGATAAAATGCGTGAAAAATAAAAAATTAAGGCTGCAAAATTATGATATTTTTATCAAATAAACAAATAAATAATTCGTTTTTTTAATATTTTTTTTTAAAATGTGTAAATGATTGATAACAAGCTATTAAATTGAATATTTTGATAAAATGTGAAGGCTACGCCCAAAAAGCAGGGCGTAACCTTCGTTTTTTACACATTGCCGATGTGTTAGCAAGCGGATTGTGCATTTTTTAGAAAAATCGGAGCGCAAGGCAGCGATAATGAAATTTTAGTTGCGAGTAAAGTCGCAATAAATAGGCACCGAAACGGAATTAGCGTTTAGATTAAAACTCAGGACAAGTTGATTGCCTGTTAGTATTCCATTGACACTCGAATAGGTAAGGTTGCGGTATACTACGTTGGAAGCCCGATAGGGCTTGAATATTGATAACCCCTATTAGGGTTTTACTGCACAGACCTTTTGCAAGTATATAATCGCTACAAGCCTTGTAAAATAAGCACTTTTTGGGTTTTTACTTTCTTCAACTTAATTCCCAAGATACCTTTTGTAGACTCAACTCTTCTCAAGCCTTTACTTTTAAAGGCTTTCAGCACATTGTAATAACGTCAATTTAAGTGGTTATTTTAGATCTGCGATTTAAACGAAGTTGTAAATACCTCTGCGAAAGGCTGCAAGGCCTCTGCAAAACTCTACGTTTTAAAAAAAACAACTCTATGTTTAACAAAACAACTCTATGTTTAACAAAACAACTCTACGTTTAACAAAACAACTCTACGTTTAACAAAACAACTCTACGTTTAACAAAACAACTCTACGTTTAACAAAACAACTCTGCGTGGCATTTCCTGCTAATAGGGACAGATAAATACGAGTGTTTCGGCGAGCTGGGTCTTTAGTCCGCTCCATAAAAAAATGCCGATTTTTCAATAAATTTCGAGTTGTGTGGCGAACTGAAGTCCACCAGCCCAAAAACTATCCGTCCCTACTAACTTGAAACATTCCTAAGGCAAAAATTAACACTATTTTCATTGTTTCACTATTTTCATTGTTTGCAAACCAATAGTTAAGGTATAGAAACCTGCGGGCAAATCGGCAACGTCTAATTGTTCGGGAACGGTGGAAAACGAGGAAATTATGGCTCCTTTTGCATCTATTAAGGCGGTTGCTTGGTTGCGATAGGCGGTTTGAAAAATATGAGCGGCAGAATAAAACTTATCCAAAAAAAATCATCTAACAGAATAGTTAGTGTAATATTTTAAGAGATGAGGTGCATCGCACCGTAATATTTGTAGTAAAAAGGAAAGAAAAGCGCGTCAAGGTGCATCGCACCGTAATATTTGTAGTAGAAAGGAAAGGAAAGCGCGTCAAGGTGCATCGCACCGTAATATTTGTAGGAAAAAGGAAAGGAAAGCGCGTCA
>JBEEMU010000238.1:0-3228 GCA_041192485.1 Bacteroidota bacterium
TTCTTAAAAATAGATTAATTCGGTTTTTGCATCTAAGGAACGTGTAAGCCCTAACTGGGGCAGGTTTTGCGAAGGATTAAGGTTTAAGGAAACGCCCTAAATCATCGACATTAGTTCGGCCATCATCATTGCTGTTGCGCCCCAAAGAATGCGCCCATCGAGGTCGTAATAAGGTACGTTTTCTAAGGTTATCCTCTCTCCTCCCCTTTTTCCTACTTCTAAACTTGTCATTTTGATATTCGCTTTATCGCGGAAAACTGCCAACGGAATTTCTAAAATTTCGACTACTTCGCTTTCTTGCGGCGTAAAGATAGGGCGTTTTTCTAAAATTCCAGCAAAAGGATAGACCATAAAATTGCTGACAGGAATATACAGGCTCGTCATTGGCGCAATAATTTCTATTAAATGCGGCGCAATACCGATTTCTTCGTGTGTTTCGCGAAGTGCGGTTGCCTGATGGTCTTCGTCTTCTGGCTCGGTGCTTCCGCCTGCAAAGGCTATTTGGCCGCTATGTGCGCCGTCGTAGCTTGGGCGGACAATAAACACGACATTCCAGTCGCTTATTGTAGGGTAAAGCAAGCACATAACGGCTGCCGTCCGATGGTTTTCGGGTATATTCGGTTCGCGTTGCAGGTGAGCAAACCGCGCAAAATGTTCCATACTTTTTTGGGCAGCATAGCCTGTCCAAGGTTTATTTCTTAGCGATTCTACTAAATACTCTTTTGTCATTTTTTATAAAAAACGATTTTCATCATTATAAAAAAAGCCCCGATTATCCAAAATCGGACTCATCGAGGCTGTGTCTTATTAAAAACCATAGGAGGTGTGTGAAAATAGATGGCACTTAAACTTTGCACAACATTTTGGCTACCGTCCTAAGGTTATTTATTGCGGAAACGCAGGGATTCGTTGAAAGGAACATAACTTATTGGTTTTAAATATTTTACAGCGGCGCACTTTTGGCGCACTGTCGCGCTTTTGGCGCACCGATGATGCTCAATTAATTCTTTTTTCAAATTTTACCCATAGGCTGTTTTCGTTTGGAATGCTTATAATAGTCATAATGCTAAAGTTTTATTTTTTGATGGTTTTACTTATTTTTACAGCGTGTAATGCCCTTGGCACGAAACAAATAATATACTATCTTCATCGATGCGGTAAACAAGGCGGTGTTCGCCGCTTATCCGTCTCGACCAATAGCCAGACAAGCCGTATTTAAGCGGTTCGGGTTTACCTATACCGCTTGTCGGTTCGCGCTCAATGTCGGCTATGAGTTCGAATATTTTGAGTGCTATGCGCCTGTCGTCGCGTACAAACTCTTTCAGTTGGCGCGTGAAGGTCGATAAAAAGACCGTTTGCATCATAAACCGAAATGTTTACGTGCATCTGCCGAATTTTCAAAGGTCAAAACACCTATTTTATCGCCACTATCGTAGCGTTTTAGTGCGGCGGTAATATCGTGGTGGCTTACGCTACTGGCATTTGTATCATCCGACGCGCTTTCGGCGATATTATATTTTATGCTCAATGCTTTGCATAGCGAAATAAACGCATCAATTGCGTTTTTTTTATTCGTTTCTATTTGAATAATCATAATACGAAGGGTTTAAATGGTTTACTTTTTACTTTCCACACGCAAACGTGCCGTTCCGCTTTTAACTCCGCTATTTCTTTTAAAAATAAGACATCAAGGAAAGTACAGGCGCATCTAATTTGTCTATGTCCTTCTCAAAGGAGGTTAAAATGTCTATAATCATTGCCCTAATGCTTTTATACGCAATTTTTCCATAAATTGCGCCGTATCTACTTTTTGAGTGAGGTCAGATTCTTGCATGAATCGGAATAGTACGGCATCTTCCAATTGTTCAATTTCGGCTGCCGATTTGCCCCGCAGTTGTTTCTTGGCTTCCGCGTCGCTCAAGGGGTTCGCTATGTCTATGCTTTCCAAAAGCCTATTATTACGCCTCATCTGTGCCTATTTGGTCAATAGATGTTGGGGGTAATACCTCCACTTTGCGCACACCAATTGCCCTACAGAACGCCGTGAGCGACCGCACTAATTTGTCGGATAGTTCTATTTTTACGGTTGTCATTTTATAAGGTTTTAATGATATAATGATAGGTTTACTTTTTACTTTCCACACGCAATCGTGCATTTTCCCCTTTTAATTCTGCTATTTCTTTTAAAAAATAAGACATCAACGCTGCTAATCAAATTCCAATAATTCCAAGAGTTCTTGTTGCTAACGTTTGCGGTTTCTGATTTATCGTAAATGTGGAGTAAATCTATCGTAATGTCATCTACTGCTTCGTCAATAACGGTGCATTGGTAGGTTATTACGCGTGCGCCGCCGTTTTTGCCTGTTTTTTTATCCGATATTGCCATACGTATTTTGCGAAAACCATCGCCTATATCAATACCTATTTTGGGGTTTTCTCCCAAAATTTGCGTTACCTTATCGAGGTCAGATAATATATTGGGGTATCGTTTGGAAAATTTTTTGAAATGTCTTGAAAACGATTTTCGGGGGTATATCTTAATCATTGGCAAGCATATATACGCTTAGTTCGTCCATTGTCATACGCTCGCCCAATTGATTATTTCTGAAACGTTCCTTGATAGTATCTATCAAAAACTGTTCATTTTCGCTCATCGTGTCATCAGTTGTTTCGACGGACGATTTTAGTGCTATTTTCCCGCGTTGCTTAACGGTTACACCTGACACCGTGGCAATAGCCGCGTACACCTGTTGCAATAAATTTGCATTTGGCACACTCAAATTTAGCTTTATTTCCATTTTAGAAAAGTTTTATTTTTTATGCTTTACTTTTTACTTTCCACACGCAATCGTGCATTTTCCGCTTTCAATTCCGCTATTTCTTTTAAAAAATAGGACATCAACGCCGCGTATTGTATCAACGCTTCTTCTACCGTTTGCGGCGGCAATGCCGATATTTCAGGTTTTAGTGCATCGTTTTCCAAGCCTATACTGTACCATTCTGCTTCTGTTATTTCTAATGCTTTTGTAATTTTTACCAATACATCTGGTGGAATTATATCCAATTCATACAATCTCGTTAAGTGGTTTGGTAATATTCCAATTTTTATACAAAAATCTGTTTTTTTGATTGGGCAATAGTGCAATATAAGTAATAATCGCTTACCATCAGAAATTTTTTTTAATTTTTTTTCAAAATTAGGGATTTTTAAACTACTCATTATCAGTT
>JBEEMU010000239.1:0-7055 GCA_041192485.1 Bacteroidota bacterium
CACCTAAATAGTTACTTATTATTTTGTTATTTTAAAAACGGAGCTATCGGGTAGTTGGCTAAAATAGGTATATTCTATTTTTTTTTATTTATATAAATCATTGATAGCCATAAACCTATAAGGTTTTCGAAACCTTATAGGTTTGAGGTTAGCCAACAACCCGATAATTCCGGGGAAAAACAACTAAAACGGGGAAAAACCTTGTGGCAGTTCGACCGCAATAGCGGGTTGTACCGTGTCTTTTCTGACAATAAAATACTGGTGTTTTCGCTGCAAATCGGTTACTTGTTTTTTGCTAATTGTGTAGCCGCGCAACGCCCAGTTGAGTAAGTCGTCGGTTATAGGTTGTTTGCCGCGCCCTACTTTTTGTTGCGCTAGTTTTAAGGTGTCAATAGCGTCTTCTTTTTCGCCTTGTAGCAAAAACTGAATAGCTTGCCGCTCCAAAACAGCTGCGTAATATTTGGTTAAAAGCGAGGTGTCTGCGCTGTTTTCATCTAGTTTTTCGGCTAAAAAATCGAGAAAAGTATCGCAGTAAGCAATCACTTCGTCGTGCGCTCCAGATAGTTCGAGGGCTTCCATGACACACTGGCTATAGTGTTGAAAGAAAATTTCACTATCTGCATCTCGGTGCGACATTCGAATAGCTTCGCGATAATGGCGGAGAGCTTCTTTAAAATTGCCCTCCAAACTATACATTTTGCCTCGTTCAGCAATGCCAAAATGTCTATTTTCAGCAGGTCGGGTTTCGTTATTATATTCAGTCAAGGTATGGGTATAAATTGTAAATATAAAATTGTTTATTTTTTAATTTAATAAAACGCTACAATAGTTATTAGCTTCTAATTGTGCGGCTGCATATCGTGCTAATAATGGTTTGATAGGTTTCGGGCTTTGCCAAGTAGGTGTTGTGTGGTTTGGCAATTCGGCTGTATCAAAAAACTGACTCAATACGGTATTTACGCCATCAAAATCGGTTATTTCGGTTATTTCTAAGTATTTATCGCCGAAAGGTATAGGTTCAATATGGCAGGTTAGCCCTGCGGCAGCATAGCGGGTCATTTTCTCGTCGATGGCTGTTATTCCCAGCGATTCGTCTAATTGCAAAGGCAGATTTTGAGCAACTTCGTCTATAATTTCGTCGGGCATTCCTACGGTTTCTATCAACGTTTTTCTGTAATTCGGATTTTCGGGGTTTACTGCATCTAAAATAATTTCATATCGTTGATGACTTTGATTGATAATCTGCACGGCATTATCTACATGAAATCGTCGCCAAATAATTTGTGCAAGTGTGTAATCAATATTTTCAACGTATTTTGCTGTTAATACATTATCAGAAATGTCTTTTAATGCGTGTTTCAAATGTGTGAGCGTTGTTTTATTTTCAGTATTTATTTTTATCGTATATAAATCATTTTTTGGGTTGCTAACGATAACTTCAGCGTGTACGCGCTTACTTAGGGCTTCTGCTGTTGCCATTGAAACGTCACCAAGTATAATTGAAGGCTCCGAAAGTAACAAATTCAAGGCTTCTTTTTGCTCACAGCCCATAAAGTTGGCTACCTGTTCGGTTACAGTCATTAAATATAGCGGATTAGGCAGGTATAAGCCAATATCAACGGGCTCTGACTTAGGCGGAAGTGGCTCTTCCGTGCTTTGTAGGCTTACTTCAAGTCCAAGTTGAGTGAGTAAATCGTAGGCTTGTTTTGCTACAATGGGTTCGACTTCGGTGAAAATTGGCGCAGGCGTATTATACAAAAGCCGCAAGACTACTTCTTGTGGCATAAGGAACGCATCAGCTAATAGTTTCGAAACAGACGGGGTGGCAGTTCCTATTGATTGGATAATGAGATTTTGCACTAAATTATTATGTTAAAAATGGAGGTAAGCGCCTGCGGCAAAATAAACACTATTATAAATACCTCAAAACGCTGTATTTTACAGCAATTTAAAATAGCAATTATTCAGACTCTACTACTTATTTTATTTTGATGGGCAAAGGTATGAATATTTTTTGTATTATTATATTTTATAATAAAAGTATGCGTCATAATATTCGAATACTATAATAAAATAATCCGTTTACTCATTCATTCTCCCCGTTTACACATTTACTGGCTGTCATATTGAAAAATGGCTTTACCTTTGCAGCAGCATAGTAAGTAGTAGTCATAAATAATCACGGTTTTGAGCCCCCTTGTTAAATAGGACGCTCTGGTCTAATGATAACCGTGTTCATTTTGCCGCTGGTGCTTAAAAAAACAAGTATCAACTTATATTTCTACCAATTTCCTACCAATAAAGTATTCTTACTCAATTTATTTTTTCTATTTAAATTTTTTCTATTCAATTTTTCTATATGAAAATATCAATCAGCACCTTCGCTTTCCTTGTTCTCGCAATAACTGGCGCAACAACTGACGCAAACGCACAACGCCGCCGCGCACCCGCCGCGCAAGCCACTACAAACACAGCAGTCGCCGATAGCAGCAAGCCAATCGCATCGGTTCGCCGCGCTATAAATGTGCCCGCTTTTCGCAGCATAGACACCTCGAAAAGTGTCGCAAAAATGCGCGTAAAAAAAGATGAAAAAGGACAAGAACACAAACAAGAGTTTCGCCGCAAAGCACCTGCAACGGCTACAGCTTCGGGTTCGGGCGCACAAAGCCGCCGCCGTCGTCCGCCGATGTACAACGGCAACTGGACGACACAATACAACCAATTTGGCAATATGGGCGCAGGTATGTTAGATGCGATGACGCAATTTGCGAACAGCACCATGCTCGGAGCCGAGCAAATCTACGACATGGCAACCCTTATTCCCGACGAGCCGAACCGCTTGCTTTTTGTGCAAAACGCCTTCCATAATTGCTACGATTCGTATCAATACGAAGCTCTGATGCCCTTGTTTGCGATGCCTGTGTATATCCGCCAATTTGAAGACTTTTTATACGACAATTTATATGAGCCTTACGGTAATAACGACGGTTACAACTGGAACAGTACGGCTGGTGGCTACAATAACGGCTATGGTAACGGCTACGGAAACGGCTATGGAAACGGCTATAATAATGGAGGCGGATACAACACGCCGCCGCCGCCGCCAGTTTATTATATGAGCGACCGTGACTTTGGCGATGCTTTACAAGCCATCGGACACTCGCCTTATGACGAAACCCGTTTGCAAACCGCCAAACAAATTACGGCCAATAATACCTTAAACGTAGAGCAAATCAAACAAGTTTGCGGCGCATTTACCTTCGAAGACAATAGGTTAGACTATGCAAAATATGCGTATTCACACTGTTTCGACTCGCAAAACTATTTCAAAGTCGGCGATGTATTTACCTTTGACAGCAATCGTAGAAATTTATCAGCGTTCGTAATGTCCAATCCTGCCCCTGCTGCGCCAAATTATAATAACCAAGGAACCTATGGTTATAACGGCGGAAATGGCGGTTATAACGGCGGCGGAAACGGCGGCGGAAATAGTGGTTATAACGGTTATAACGGCGGCGGAAACAGTGGAAATGGCGGCGGAAACGGTGGAAACGGTGGCGGAAACGGTGGAAACAATGGAAATGGCGGTCAGGGCGGCGGCGACGGAAGAGGTGGCAGTCACAACGGCGGCGGCAATTTCGGCAACAATGGCGCACCCGCAGCATCGCCTGCACCTCCGCCTGCACCCGCAGGGCCAGTAGCTACTTCGGAAGACGATATTCAGCAAATAGAAAAAAGCCTAAAAGCCGTTCGCGTGGAAAGCTATAAATTAGACCAAGCAAAAGCCATTGCGAATACGCGCTATTTCACTGCTGCGCAAATCCGCCGCTTATGTCGCCTTATAAATGTGGAAAGCTATAAACTCGACTTAGCAAAACACTTTTACAGCCGGTGTGTGGACAAACAAAACTATTTTGTGATAAACGATATATTCGGTGTGCAAAGCTATGCCCACAGTTTGAGCGAATTTGCGGCGCGTGGCGGGCAGTAAAAATAAATACGATTATTATTACCCCAAAACGCCCTATTTTACAGGGTTTAAGTGGGCAATTATTTATAACACTACTAAGGAGTCAATCCATTTAATCCTGTCGGATTGCGCGGTGCAGCGCACCGAAATATTTGTAGCATTGAAATATACGACCAAGCATGAAGGTGCAGCGCACGCCAACCTAAAAACGGAAGAATTAATAGGGCGGTGCGGGGCACCTTCATGCTCGTTTCGGGATGATTTTCTACAAATATGATGGTGCGCTGCACCTTATACACATAAGCTACAATCCGACAAGATTAACTTGAAACACTACTTAGCAGAAAAAAATGAAACAAAAAACAATCCTCCTTGCTCCGCTTAACTGGGGGCTGGGTCACGCAACACGCTGCGTTCCGCTTATTTTGGCGGCTCAAACGCAGGGATTCCGCGTGATTTTGGCGAGCGATGGCGCAGCAGCCGTGTTTTTACGCCACGAGTTCCCCGATTTGGATTGTGTTGAGTTGCCTTCTTACCACATTCGCTACCCTTTCGATAACATTTTGGCGAATATCCTGTATTTATTGCCAAATATCTTGTGGGCTGTTTTTTATGAAAATATCGCCTGCCAGCAAATCGTTAAAAATCGGGAAATAGACGTGCTAATTTCCGACAACCGCTACGGAATGTTTTACTGGGGCAGACGCAAGGTAAAAAACGTTTTTTTAGGGCATCAACTAAACATCAAACTAAACGCTCAGAATGAGCACCTCAACCTCATAGAAAAAGCCGTTGCTGGGTTGCAAAGGCTTTTTTTAACCACTTTCTTTGATACTATCGCCGTTCCCGACGCAGCCGACGACAGCGAAAACTTGGCAGGTGTATTATGCCACTCGGCGGCGTGGAAAACAGGCGTTCCGCTCGTTTATATCGGCATTCAGAGTCGGTTTTTGAGCTATAAACGCCAAAAAGCAGCGGCCGTGGCGGCGGAAAATACGCCAAAAAAGCGTGTTTTAATCTTGCTTTCAGGCCCCGAACCGCAGCGCACTCGCTTAGAAGACCTCCTATTGCGCCAAGCGGAAAACCTGCCCGATTATCTGTTTACGCTCGTGCGCGGGCTGCCACAAGAAGCCGTCGTAACAACCGCTTTCGCGGAAAATATCACGCAAGTTTCGCACTTATTCACGCCCGATTTGGCAGATTTATTCGACGGAAACGACCTCATCATCTGCCGTTCTGGGTATAGCACCCTCATGGATTTGGCGTTTTTCAAGCAAAAGAAGCTCATACTTATCCCCACGCCTGGCCAAACCGAGCAGCTGTATTTGGCGCACCGCTTGGCGCAAAAAAACCGTTGCATCGTGCAGCAGCAGTCGAGTATCAATTTGGCGAAAGCCCTAAACGACACCGAAACTATCGACTTTTTTACGCTATCGCATACCGAAAATTGTCTCGACGCGCTCTTTCAGCTCCTTTCTTTTTGAAAAAAACCCTATCTTTGCAGGTGAAGAAACACATAAGGTGTAGGTGCTAAAAACTTAGTTTATTTTGAACCACATAAGAAACAGAAGAAACACATAAGAAGGTCACACAAGAAGGTCACATAAGATTTTGTGGATTGAATACTATAAAAATAGGCTTATGTGACTTTATGTGATTCAATTTAAAATCGACTTAATTTTTCAACCTATCAACCAAAAGGGAATAAGATAAATAACTCACCTTACGCAATCCGCGTGTAAACGCTGAAAGCGTTACCCGTGCGTAACATGAGCAAATTACAAGCAAAAAGACCGAAGCAATTTGTGGCAAATCCTTCAAATCTGTGTTCCCATACCTATCTACAAGCAAAAAATCCTCAAATCCATGTTTCTATATATGAAAAAAAGATTTATTATCGCTATCTTAGGGGGGCTTTGCGCAATAAGCAGCTTTGCGCAAACGCCCACACAATACTTAACGGCGGCGAAAAAAGCCACCGAGCAGCGCAATTATGCGGCAGCAGCAGAGTATTATAAAATCGTTTTGCAAGAAGATGCGTATCGCAATGACGATGCCACTTTGTATCGTTGTGGCGAGAGCTATCGGCTGTGCAATACGCCAAAACAAGCCTTAGTATATTATAATCGAGTGAAAAAAAGCGATGAATTCCCCGATTTCAATCGCAATATTGGCTTGATTTACAAACAATTAGGCGATTTTGCGAAAGCGAAAGTCTATTTTGATAAATTGCAAACCCCCTCTGTCGACGCTTTGCGCGAAGCAGAAGGGTGCGAGCTGACCAGAAAAAAAGATACCGCGATAACTTGGCAAATAGAACCTATCAAAAACAAGCAACTCAATAGCGAAGCTGCCGATTATGCGACGGCAATGCGCAATGAGGTGCTTGTTTTCACCTCGAATAGAACAGAAATAACGCTGCCTACGGGCGAAGTGCAGCATCTTTCTGGCGTATATTCGTATATTAAAGGGAAAACCGCGCCTGTTTTATTGCCAAAAGACGGAAAGACTTACCAATATGCCTATTTATTTGATGCAAATATTTATGTGGCGGTTTGCGATGAGTTTGGTAAAAAGTGCCAAATTGAAACGAGTGATGCGAGTGCCGGTTTAACGAAACTGAACTTGGAAGCCTTGAAATCCGATTTTGATTGGGGAAGCGCAAGTATGCCGTTTCTGGCGACAGAAAATAATAAGACCGTCTTGTATTTCGCGTCTGACCGAGAAGGCGGCAAAGGCGGCATCGACCTCTGGAAAACGACTTTCGATGCCGATAAAAAAGCGTGGGTGTCGCTCGAAAACGTGGGCGTGAATACGGCAGGCGACGACATTGCGCCGTTTGTGGATACCGCCACAAACACCCTGTATTACAGCAGCAACGGCAGGGCTTCGCTTGGTGGTTATGATGTGTTTGCGGCGGCGAAAACGGGCGAAAACTGGTCGGAAGAAGCCCAGCATTTGCCCGAACCCGTGAACAGTTCTTACGATGATTACTTCTTTTTTAAAACAGCCGATTCGGTAGCCTATATAAGCAGTACTCGCAACCCGCAATTGAAAAAGGGCGAAAACGGGCTGTGTTGCGCCG
>JBEEMU010000240.1:0-5385 GCA_041192485.1 Bacteroidota bacterium
TATCGATTTAAAAAAGCGATTTTACTTCGTTTATCTTCACTTTTCATTTGATACAGCTATTTTTTATAAAGAAAACCATTTTAAACAGTCTGTACGAGTAAATTATACCTTGAATTTGAAAAATTCGTATCAAAACATTGCCCAAAAATACAATGCGGGTATGCGTTACAGTATGCGAAAGGTGGCGAAGCACCCATTTGAGATTCGCGAGAATATCGGCTTTTCGGCATGGGAAAATTTATTTTTAGAGTGTCAAGCTCCTAAGTTTACACATTTTCCGAAAGATTTTATGAAACAAGCCAAAAAAGTGATTGAAGCGGCAATCTATTTGAAAAAAGGCTGTTTATATGGTGTCTATTTGCCTTCGGGCGAATTACTGGCCGCCGCGTTCTACTTATTAGACGAACGGCGAATTACTTACCTTTTTTCGGCGGCAAGCGATAATGGACGCAAGCTGCGAGCCATGCACTTTTTGATGGACAAACAAATACAAGGCTATTGCGAACACGCTCAATTACTCGATTTTGAAGGGTCGAGTATTCCGAGTATCGCCGAATTTTACGAGAGTTTTGGCGGCGTAAACGAAGGGTATTTTACGGGTAGCTTTTCATTTACACGTTTCTAAATAGTGTTTCAAGTTAATACTGTCGGATAAATACGAGTGTTTCGGCGAGCTGGGTCTTTAGCCCGCTCCATAAAAAAATTTGGATTTTTCAACGGATTTCGAGTTGCGTGGCGGGCTAAAGACCTACCAGCCAAGAACATGTTTTTAGTGCGTTTCAATGAGCCGATACGCATCTATTATGGCCGCTTTTAAGATATTATTTCATTCTTACTATTAAAAATGACGAAGCTACTTTTATTATGAAAATCATTTTTCCGACCGAAGAATTTGAGCAACGCTGCCGTGAGCAACAAATTATAGGCGAAACGTTTTTAATTGAAGCGTTTAATTTCTGGTTGCATGACAATCCAGATTTGCGCACTCCGTTTCCAATGTATATTCAAGAGCCGTTGGTACAAAATACGTTTCAACGCTTGATGCACTGGGCGTTTCTGCAAGATGCTTCGCAAACAGACGAAGACGAAATTAGTCAAATATTTCAGGCCGTCATCACCGAAGAGGCTGCCAAATTAGTGCAAACTGACGATGAGCGTTTGACCATTTTATACCCCGAATTTCCGCGTATAGGCGATAAAACAACAGTGGCCGAGCGTGGCACCTACACAGTCTGTCGCCGCTATTTGCAGGATAGAAACGGGCAACGGTTTCTCAAAGTTTACCTAATGAACGATGTGACTAAGGGTTTATTAGACACGGAGTATGAGGTTTTTTAAATTAAAACGTAAAAAAGAGTCGTTAGAACACTGCTTTGCAGTATTCTAACGACTCTTTTTTGACGATAGATGCTTTTTGCTAAGGGAAAATACCCGCAGCCATATAATCGCTACCGATTTTTTTGACAGCTACCACGAAGGCGGCAGTGCGAACATCGTTAATGCCTTCGGTATTTTTCCAGGTATTGCGAATTTCGTGGTAAGCCGTAATCATGGTTTCTTCCAAACCAGAGTTTACCAAGTCGATTTCTTCTGCGCCACGTGTGAGGAAATCGCGCTCTTTTTGCGCAATTTTTTTACCAGTCAAACGCTCGATAACACTCACTAAATTTTCATAAGCATTATGGTCGAAGCGTTTTTCCATACGACCGAAACGGTGATGCGAAAGATTTTTAAGCCATTCGAAATAACTGACCGTTACGCCGCCTGCATTGATATACATATCGGGAATGATGAGGCAGCCGCGTTTCAGTAAAATCTCTTCTGCTTCGGGCGTTGTAGGGCCGTTTGCCGCTTCGCCGATGATTTTCGCTTTGATACGCGGGGCGTTATCTTCGGTAATTTGGTTTTCTAAAGCTGCGGGTACCAAAATATCGCATTCGAGTTCGAGAGCGGCCATGCGGTCGTCCATCGTGGTCGCGCCTGCAAAATTGCGGATACTGCCCGTTTCTTTGCGGTGAGCATCTAAGGCTAAAATGTCTAAACCGTCTGGATTATAGACCGAGCCGTCCCACTCTGCAACGGCAATAACTTTCACATTGCCCTCGATGCTTGAAATGCGAGCGGTGTGGAAACCAACATTGCCAAAGCCCTGAACAACCATTGTTTTGCCTTCTATGCCAACGGTTAAGCCCAAGTCGTCCATATCTTCTTTGAAAGAGCAGGCTTCGCGCAAGCCGTAAAAAACGCCGCGTCCGGTTGCTTCCTCACGTCCTCTGATACCGTTTTGATTCACAGGTTTTCCAGTCACACAGGCAATTGCGTCTAATTCGCCGTGTTTGAAGGTTTGGTAAGTATCCACAATCCACGACATTTCGCGTGCGCCTGTTCCGTAGTCGGGTGCAGGAACGTCAATACCTGGGCCGATAAAGTTTTTTGTAATCAACTCTTTGGTATAGCGGCGCGTAATTTGTTCCAATTGTTTGACCGTATATTTTTTAGGATCGATTGCAATACCGCCTTTTGCGCCGCCGAAAGGCACATCTACTAAGGCACATTTGTAGCTCATCAAGGCGGCGAGTGCCATCACCTCGTCTTGATTGACATTCGGCGCATAGCGAATACCGCCCTTTGTAGGTAGTCGGTGATGCGAATGTTGTACCCGATATGCTTCTATTACTTCATATTCGTTTTCGCCTAATTTCAAAGGGAAACGCATAGAGTAAACGGCATTACACACTCGAATTTGCTGTAACAAACCTGTTGGTAAGCCTGTAAAGCCAGCTGCTTTATCAAAATAACGCTCAACGTTTTTGAAGAAGCTGACGTGTTGTTTTTTTTCTGACATCTTAGAAAGTGTGATGTTTGAAATGTGAAAAGATTATTCCTTAGCCGTGCAATTAACCGACCATTGTATGCCAAATTTATCCGTGCAGCCGCCGTAGAGTGCGCCCCAAAACATATCTTGAAGCGGCATCGTCACGGTTCCGCCTTCTGCCAACCCCTCAAAAAGCTGCGCTGCTTCCTTCCGCGTATCGGGTTCGAGGTTGAGATGCACATTATTGCCAGCAACAACGTTGAAACCCATGCTTTCGGGTGCGTCTGTTCCCATCAGCCAGTGTCCACCCGTAATTTGCATTTCGACGTGCATCACCAAGTTTTTATCGCTTTCGGGCATCGGCGGCATATCGTCGGACGGCGGAATGTCGCCAAAACGCGCAATGCCATCATTCCCAAATTCGCCGCCAAAAACGCTTTTATAAAAAGTAAAGGCTTCTTCGGTGCAGCGCGGAAAATTTAAATAGGTACTTGTTCGAGCCATGATTTTTCAAGTTAAAAAGTTATTTTTATTCCAATTTTTCTAAACTTGCAATTTTTCGTTCCAACGAAATTAAAAAAATAATTATTCCGATAAAAACCATCGCTAAAACGCCTACAACGACATAAATTTTACCCGTACTTCGCATAAAATCGGGGTTTGAAGCCGCCGCTTGCGCAAATGTTTGCACACAGGCAATTAGAAATATCGTGGTAATTGATACTATTTTTTGCATAATACGAAATTTATCCTTGCTTTTTTTATTGATTATATAAAAATAGGACACATTCAACGCTTTTTAATACGAAAAAGGCCTCTTTATTACCCACAAAGGTAGAGAACTAAGGCGAAATAGTGCTATTATTTTTTGTTTTTTTATTATGTAAATTCAAATTTTAGGGAGATTTAGGAACGAGCGAAAAATAAGTTATCAACGTTTTGTGCGAGATTTTGGCGCAAAACAGGAGAGATTTGACGAGGATTAAGTAGATAGACTATTTAGCCCACTTTCTCGCATTTCAAGGCAACCATTTTAGCCAGTGCATCTAAGCCGACCGCACTCGTAAAGTAAGTAATATGGTCGCATTTTACGAGTTCTTTTTGGGTCGGAATTTCGCGCGTTTCCAAGCCTTTTATACCAAAAACGCTATTTACACGCACAGCCAAATCATTGTCTTCGTGATAAATGAGAAGTGTTGCCAAGTCGTAGGGCGAAGTGAGGCGTTGCCACAGTGTTTTTTCCTCTTGCATTTCCATCGTGCTACCAGCGATGAGGGCGTAAGGAATACAAGGGTCGCTGCCGTCATTGATATATTTAATTATCGGCGATGAAGGGCTCAGTTCTTCTAAGGTTTTCATTGCTGCATCAGTTGCTTTGCCTGCGCCCCAAGCCAAGGCCGTCGTGAGCGGGGTAGGAATGCCCAAGAAGCTACCCGCTGCATTGAGCAATTTTGGTAGGTTTTTTTTACAATAGTCCGTCACGTTCGTAATTTCAGACCCACAATTTGGCGTTCCTAATTGTATTAAATACTGCACCACGTTTTGCGTACAATTTTTCTCTATCATCCAGCGGCTCACCAAACCGCCCATCGAGTGCGCAATAATATGCACATCCTTCCCATGATTATTGCCCAAACCGACCTCTTTGAGTTTCAACCGCAAGTTATTCGCATTTTCGGCAATCGAGGTGTTGAGGTTTTCATAATCGAAAGTCAAAACAACGTCGTAATAATCGGCAATAAATACTTCGGTGTCAATGCCGTTGCGTTTTTGCCAAGTTTTCGCTTTTTTGATGCTTTGCGCCATCACTTCGGTATCGCCAATAATGCCATGCACAAATACCGCAATTCGTGTTGCTTCCGCAACGGTTTTCTTTATTTCGGCGGCAGCCGTAGATACGGTAACCGTAATAAATTCGTCGTTCAGCGACTGCGCTTGCCGGCCAATATGCTCCAAATCGTCTTCGGTAAGTTCGGCGGTGCGTTTAACTTCTACTTGTTGCAAAATAGGGTGCGTTTTTTTACCCATCACCACTTTCTGAAAGAAAATCTTAACGCTGCCTGTCAAACTGCGCGTTCCGTTTGAGTTCGGTTCGGGCAGTTGCGTAATCGAAATAGTTTTGCCGTCGGCAGCCAAAGTGCCTATCGGCGCATACCATTTGCGCATTCTTTTAGCACCAGTACTTCCGTCAATTTCTTCTACTTCGAAGCAACCTAACGGAATAATGGTTTCGTTTTCAGACAAGGCTTCGTCGAGTTCGATGATAAACGGGTTGGCAGCCGTCACCTTTTTCACTTGTTTTACATCGTCAAAATCCTTTAATTCCAAAATATTCAACGGAGTCATATCGCCAACGCCTTCTTCAAAATTAAATGGCTGCAAACCTTGCGCCGCAAAATTAGGGGTACTGTCTGCGCCTACGTCGCGTGTTGCGTGTGCGGTGTTTGCGATGACGGCTTTCGCCGAAATTTTGCTGTTGCCTTTCACTACCATGCCGTTCAATTTGGCAGGCGCGTCGGGCGCAAAAGCGGCATTATCCGTTGGGCGTTGCAAAATAAAGTTCACCGTTT
>JBEEMU010000241.1:0-7885 GCA_041192485.1 Bacteroidota bacterium
AAATCGAGCGAATAAACCTTATTTGAAATATCTGTCAAAAGTAGTTTAGTTGGGTTTTTAGCATCATTAAAGGCAAAAGTACCATTGCTACCTAAGTAATTTACACGCAAACTGCCTGTTACTTGGTAAGTTTTAGCCATTTTATCAAATGCAATAGAAACAGCAGTTCCTTTTGTTAAAAAATCGGTCAAGTCAATTTGTGGTTTTACTGCCGCTTTTATAACTAAATCCGATTGTTTGATGGTGCTGAGTTTCCAAACACCTGCTATGCCCTCAGCGGGGTCGCCAAAAACAGGTAGCGGATATTCAGGGTCTTTTGTGCAACCTACTATTGTAAGAGAGGTTAATAAAACAAAAGCAATTACGAATTTAATGAAATTAGTTTTCATATAATTTTTTAGCTGAATGATTGTTGTTTAAAACAAAGTGTTATACAAAAGGGTTAGATAATAATATTTCATATTGGAAAAATACCATTATCTAACCTTGCTGATTTTTTTAATTACAACCTCCTTCGGGGTTTGGTACCATGCCTGTTACCCCACTACTTTCGTTGTCGGGAATTTGTGGGCATAAGCCAGGACAATTCCAGGGCGCATTCCGAATACGCAAACCAACCTCTGGGGCGCGTGTTTTACCACGTTCTGTTGCTGCGCCAATGCGTTTCAAGTCTTGTAAACGATTGCCCTCGGCAAACAATTCTCGGCGGCGTTCTTCGCGAACTGCACGAATTGCATTCTCTGGCGTAGATGCGGAAATAGGCGGAACCATTGCGCGATTGCGTAATAGATTGATTCTATCAACGGCTATACTTGTTTCACCGGCTTCACCTGCACATTCGGCACTAATTAATAGCATTTCTGTAAGGTGTATGATTGGATTATAAATATTTGTACCTGTTTTAAATTTTGTACAAAGATAATCCGACCCTTCTTTAGAAATACCTTGGTTTTTGCGTAAATCTGTTTGGAAGGGCTCAAAAATATCCCAGACCGTTGCGACCAGCGTAAGATCGGCTACCTTTGTACCGCCAGCTAATTTTTTATAGCTGTTTACTAAGTTTTCTGCACCGTTAAAATTAAAGTTTGTGTTTGCATTATTATTTGCATCAATATAAAAAATAGCCTCTGATGAAAGCGTATCGCTAAAACGTCGTGCAGGATTAACATCTAAGCTAAACATACCGGAGTTGATGATTTCATCGGCCAATACGCGAGCTTCTGAATAGCGATTTTGCTGGAAATACAATTGTGCTAATGCGCCTTTTGCTGACCATTTACTTGCATACATACGATTGCTTAGAGGCAATAAGTCGATAGCTGCTTTTAAATCAGCTTCTACAAAGGCGTAACATTCGTTTACCGTGCTACGATTGATAGGGGCTTTGTCAAATTTGGTATGGAGCGGCATTCCTAAGTGCGAATTGTCTACCGAGTATCCCCAAGGTTGCCCAAAGGTGCGGATAAGTTGCCAGTGTGCTATTGCTCTTACGAACTTCGCTTCACCAGTTATACGATTTTTTTCCGCGCCGCCAAATTCGTCCACTTTTTCAAGTGCATAGTTTGCGCGGCCTATTGCTTTACCAAAATTTGCGCAAATATCGCGTGTAGGCGAAAGGAAAAGGTTCGTATTACGCGCATAAAGCGTTTTGTAATCATCGTTAAGATTGATTTGCGCTGCTGCGAGATTATCAGACATGATTTCACTCACGATTTGGTACTTGCCACCAAATGCGTTTTTATCGCCAAGAGCTTTATAAGCGCCGTTAAGCACTTCTTGCAACTGGGCAGTATTAGTTACAAATTCGGGTTCTAAGATTTGATTTTTGGGGCGCACCTCCAAAAAATTCTCTGAACAGCCTGCTGTAAATAAAACACCAAAGGCGAAAGCTAAAATGATAATTTTATTCATTTTATAAATTTACTTTTTGATTAAGATTTTATTAAAAATTAATATCAAGGCCAAACATATAAGTACGTTCTTGTGGTGCTGTAAGGAATGACACGCTTGTACCGCCAATATTACGCTCCTGTTGATTGCCGCGCTCGCGGCCTACTTCAGGGTCCCAGCCTTTATAGTTTGCTATAGTCCATAGGTTTGTTCCTGTCAAAGAAATACGAATACTTTCTATTCCTTTTGTTTTTAGAGGTATGTTATAACCGAAACCTACACGGCGAAGCCGTAAGTAAGATGCGTCTTCTACAAACATGGTGGTGTTGTTTTGCCAAATTTGGTCTAAGCCTTGTGGCCCGCCAGTAGTAGAGGGGCGGGGCAGGTTTGATATTTGACCTTCACCTCCCCAAGCAGTTAATACCTCTGGGGTTTGGTTAAACAATAAATCATCTGGGAAAATAGGGTAACGTTGGCGTTTACCTGCGTCATCATATACTTTGCCCAAATAGCTAAATACAAAATTAACATCTAAATCAAAACCTTTCCAGTCAAAACGGTTATTGAACCCACCTGTTGCAAGTGGATAAATTCCGCCAATAGGCACACGGTTATTGGGGCTATATACTTTAACTTGATTCCCTTTTGGATCTAAGTAGATAGGTTTACCATCTGCGGGGTCAATTCCTACAAATTTGTTCAAGAAATTTGTGCCGACAGGAAAGCCTGGATAGGCGCGAGTATCTCCAAAACCTCCACCTAATGCATCGGGTTGATTCGGCCCGATATCTAACACCTTATTTTGATTATTACCCAAATTTAAAACGGTTGTCCATTTAAATCCTTTTGCATTTTTGCTGACAATATTGCGCGAAGTAAGTGCCACTTCAAAACCTTTATTTTCTATTTGTCCGATATTTTGATACAGGACATCGGGATGCCCAGTAGAAGCTTGAATAACGGTTTGTAGGAATGCGTCTTTGGTCAGTTTGTAATAATAGGTTGCATCTAAAACAATTCGGTCGTTTAAAAAGCCTAATTGCACGCCCCCATCATACGTTTCAATTGTTTCCCAACCTAATTGGTCATTCGCTAGTTTTTTATAGTCGCGTGTTGGCGAACCACCATAAGCATTGCCCGAAACATTACCAAAGTTTATTGGTTGGTTAAATCCAGGGTATTGCTGACTTGGGTCTATATTGGCATTACCTGTTAAGCCCCAGCTACCTCGTAATTTAGCAAAGGTAATTACTTTTTTCAACGGTTTCCAAAAATTTTCTTCTGAAAGAGTCCAACCTAAGCCAACCGAAGGGAAATTACCAAATTGGCGTTTTATACCAAACTTAGAAGAACCGTCGCGGCGTACAGTTACTTGCAATTGATAGCGATCTTTATAAGAGTAGTTTGCGCGTAGGAAGGTGCTAAAAAATTTATAATGCTCCTTTTCGTCCCATTTTTCGTATTCAAAGCGTTTTGTTGTATCCGAATCCATATTGTAAACTAAACCATTTACGCCTCGGTAGCTTGATTTGCTTGCATCGCGTGTTGCTTCTTGATACTCTACACCTACAAGGGCATTTAATTTATGGTTTGCAGGTAGCTTGAACGTGTAATTCAAGGTAGAATAGGTGCTGTAATTATTTGTACGACTAAGTCCTACATAAGAGTGATTTTGTTGGTCGATTGGTTTGTCTTTATCTTCTGCTCTGATTTTCCATTCCTTGGTTTGGAACGTATAATCGCCATACAACTGATAGTCATAATTGCCCGTTATATTAAATGTAAGGTTTTCTAGGATATTGTAATTGATATTTAAACCGCCTAAAAAGCGAGTTTCACGGGAGGTTTCTATCATGTTTTGCTGACGTGCAATTGGATTGACAACATTGCCGTAAACTTTATTCCAATACAAGGAACCATCTTTTTTATAAACAGCTGTTGAAGCATTATTTCCCCATTGAATACCGCCTAAACCGCCATAAAGTAAGTTCTGTTTTTCTATTGTGCCACGAGAGGCCGATGTCGTCAAGCCGATTGTAAGATTTTTTATTGGATGGTAATCTACGTTCACACGGCCAGAAACTCGTTCCATACCATTGCCTTTTACATAGCCTTGATTATTGCTATAAGAAGTACCTATATAGGTAGAAAGTTTTTCACCTCCATAACGCATTGATAGATTGTACTCTTGCTTTACTCCTTTTCGCAACACCTCGTCATACCAATTTGTATTCATGTGTTCGAGTTCACTACGAGAGTAACCTTGTTCTGCCAAAGTTGGTTGAATAGGAGCTTGCCCTACGTTCCCGTCTAACTCCCACCCACGTTGGCGCATAGCAAAATACTCCTCACTTGTCAAAAATTTCAATAATTTGGTAGGTTCCCCATATCCTACCCTTGTATTGAAGTTATAGGTTGGTTTGCCCTTTTTTCCACGTTTAGTGGTAATGATAATAACACCATTTGCGCCACGTGAGCCGTAAATAGCCGCTGCTGCTGCGTCTTTCAACACCTCTACAGATTCTATATCATTAGGGTTTATTGTACTAAGTGGATTATTATTTGTATTGCCATTATCTCCTTTCGAGATAAAATAATCTTGCGTAATTGCAATACCATCTACTACATACAAAGGGTCGCCGCCTGCGCTAATGGAGCTATTCCCACGCACACGAACAACAGATTGAGAGCCTACCATACCACTACCTTGCGTGACTTGCAAGCCTGCAGCCGCTCCTTGTAATGATTGTTCAAAAGAAGAGGTTGGCATCGCCATGATAGCCTTACTATCTACTTTAGAAATAGCCCCTGTCAAATCGCGGCGTTGTTGTGTTTGCCCATAGCCTGTGATGATGACGGCATCAAGCATTTCTTTATTTTCGCCGAGTGAAAAGTCTAAGGTTGCTGTTTTACCTGTTGCTACTTTAACCGTTCCTTCTTTGGTTTCATAACCAATATAGGATACTTGTACGCGCACCTCGCCAGACGCAACGCCCTCGATGGTGTAATTTCCGTCCATATCGGTAGCCGACCCCAAGGTTGTGCCAGCCACAATAACGGTAGCTCCCATGACGGGTTCTTTCTTTTCGTCAATGATTTTCCCGGTAATCTTTCCTGTTTGCGCAAAAGCAGCAACAGAACAGAACAGCGCGACCATCAAGACTAAAAAGCGTGTAAAGGTTGATTGATTCATAAATGAAACGTGAATTGGTTGATGATATAAAAAATATGTATTATGCAAATAAAATTTGGTAGCACTTGTGGCAAATAGACACGATTATTATTTTTTTAGAATATTCTACTCCACATGGGTTTAAAATAGCAATTACTTAGTGGCTGCTACTTATTAATTTCGTCTAAAAACGCCCAAAGGTAAGCCATATTTCGCTTTTTCAACCTATAATTTTAATAAAAACTTAACATATTACCGTCAAATAAAATTGATAAAATCATTTTACAAATAAAATTTCGTTTTTAGGCTCTATATATTGCTTTTATTTTTATAAAAAAGCCTTGCTGTTTTTCTGCTTTGTAAGAAGGGAGCTAAGGTTTTGAAGGATACAAGGTATAAACGCAGCGTTTTCAGGAGGTTCGCAGATTAAAAAGTTTCGTTTTTGGCTCTCATTTCCAACAATAAATGGGGCGCAGTAAAACGGGTGCCATACATTTTTTCTAATTCGCCGCAGCGAGAGATAAAGTTATCTAAGCCGTAATCATTGATATATTGCAAGGTTCCGCCCTTAAATGGCGCAAATCCCCAGCCAAAAACAGACCCGATATTCGCATCTGCTGTGTGCATCACCACGTTTTCTTCCACACATTTTACGGTTTCCAAAATTTGTACAAAAAGCAATCGCTCTTGCAAGTCGCGGTCGGGAATCACGTTTTTATTTAGTGGAATATGCGTTTGTAGTTCCGCCCAGAGGTGTTTTTTTCCTTCGGTTGGATAGTCGTAAAACCCTGCGCCGTGTGCTTTCCCTGTGCGGTTAAATTCATGCACCATGCGGTCGATGAATTGTGTGGCTAACTGATGCACCGTTGGCTCTATGGCTTCTTCGGAGGCGATTTTGGCTTGGTCTTCAATGTCGAGAATAAGTGAAAGCGACACTTCATCGCAAAGCACTAAGGGCCCTACGGGCATACCTGCGTTCATACCCGCCGACTCGATGCGCATGGCGTGTTGCCCTTCTACCAAGAGCAAAATGCCTTCTAATAAGTAGGTGCTTACCACGCGAGTTGTGTAAAAACCGCGTTTATCGTTCACCACAATCGGTATTTTATGCAGTAGTTTAACGAAGTCGAAGGCACGAGCAAGCGTTTCGCCACTAGTTTTCGCGCCCTTGATAATTTCTACCAAACGCATACTGTGAACGGGTGAAAAAAAGTGCAGCCCGATATAGTTTTCGGGGCGCACCGAGGCTTTCGCCAAGCCCGTAATGGGCAAGGTAGAGGTGTTAGAGGCAAAAATACTATCACTATCTAAGTACTGTTCGGTTTCTTTGGTTACTCGGTTTTTAAGTTGTATATTTTCAAAAACGGCTTCTATCACTAAATCGCAGCCCTCGAAATCGGCATAATTTTCGGTGGTTTTAATGCGATTAATGAGCGTGTTGGCATCAAATTGCGTCATTTTCCCTTCTTTCACGCGGTTTGTCACCAAACTTGCCGAATAGTCTTTGCCTTTGTCGGCAATGGTTTTGCTTACGTCTTTCAGCACCACTTCCAAGCCCGCCCACGAAGCCATAAACGCAATACCGCTGCCCATCATGCCTGCGCCAATTACGCCGATTTTTCGTGGGCGAAACTTGCCAAATCCTTTCGGGCGGCTCAAGCCGTCCTTGATGCTATTCATATCAAACCAAAAGGCTCGCTGCATATTTTTAGACGTTTGTCCGCAGACGAGTGTTGTGAAATAGCGGCTTTCAATGCGTTGCGCCGTTTCGAAGTCAACAATCGTGCCTTCCGTCAAAACGGCTGCTATTGCCAAAGGCGCGGGGTAATTATTCCGCGTTTTGTGGGTCAAAATGGCGATTGCAGAAGCAATAAACTGCGCAATTTTAGGCGAGTTTGCCGTTCCGCCTGGTATTTTAGCGTCGGGCATATCCCAAGGTTGTCGGGCGTTCGGGTTTTTGCGAATCCAGTCGGCAGCGCGGTCGAGTACGGCTTCATAAGACGGTTGTATATCGTCAATCAAGCCTAATGTTTTTGCTTCCTTGGGCGAATAATTTTTACCTTCGGTGAGTATTTGAAACGCCTTTTCGATGCCCAAAAGCCAAGCCAAACGGATACAACCGCCGCCGCCAGGCAGCAAACCCAAGGTGACTTCGGGCAGTCCTATTTTCGCATCGATGTGGTCGACGCAGATGCGGTAATGGCAGGCTGCCGTTAGTTCGTAGCCGCCGCCTACTGCGGCACCGTTGATTGCCGCCACCACTGGCACGTTCAACTCCTCGATGGTGCGAAACAAGGCTTTCAGTTGTTGGCTAAACGCAAAAATCTCTTGTGGGTCGTTGGCATGATACAAATAATCGAGGTCGCCACCTGCCAAAAACGTTTTTTTTGCAGAGGTAATAATAACGCCTTTGAGCGCATTTGCCGCCTTTTCTTTGCGCAAATGCTCTATACAAGGCACAAATGCCCGCCCGATTTCGTGATTGATGACATTCGCACTTCGGCCGTCCATATCCATCGTAATTGTCACGATGTTTTCCGTTGTTTTTTTATACTTAATCATGATTTTTTTGTAAAAAAGGTTTTGAAGTACATACGAACCTCTGAGGGTTTTGAGCATTGCCTCTTAGGTAGCCTTTTTAAATAAACAGCCCCGCTATACTGTACAGGAGCTTAGGTCGTTTTTAAAAAAGATAGGCTTAAATAGAGAGCCAAACAACGAGTAGAATAAAGCCAACCACGACGCTCACAAACGAAATATACACCATATTATACCGATAGACATTGTATAATAAATCCATACTTTCGCGCCATTCTATATTTC
>JBEEMU010000242.1:0-7221 GCA_041192485.1 Bacteroidota bacterium
CACAACCTAAAGGGAGTACTGAAATGTCCACAGATTGGAATAAATACTCCACAGCCGTAGATGCTCGAAATAGAGCAAAAATCCCGATTGATAATGGTATTGTTTCGTTTCTTGTTGAAGCAGTTAGAAGTACCCCTTCCCCCTTGACCGTTCGTCATGATCCAACTCTAACAAAAGATTTTGAAAATAGGGCACATACAATAATTTTAGAAGTACCTTCAAGAAAGAACGACCTTGGCGTTCGGCTAAAGCTAAGAGATATTTGCGTTTGGGAAATTCCTATAGAATAATTCAGAGAAATTAAAAAAATAAAATCAACGTTTCTGAGTGCGTATATCAAACCGCAACCGTAACAATCAAAAATCATCATGCGTTTTCTTACAACTTTTTGCCTATTGGCAATGACAACTCTTGCACTCGTTTCGTGCAAAAAAAACGGTGGCTTCAAAGACACCAAATTCGGATTTCAATACAAAATGCACACCGAAGGAAAGGGCGCGAAGCCACAAGCGGGCGATGTAATTGAATTTCATCAATACGTTCGCAAAGGCGACAGCTTGATACAAAGCACGCGCCAAATGAACGCGCCTATCAAAATCCGCTTCCCAGAAACAACGAAAGGCGACAAATTCTTAGAAGCCATCAAAATGCTTAGTTCGGGCGATAGTATGACCGTGAAACTCGTTGTCGACTCGTTAGGACAAGTGCGTCCGCCGTTCAAATCGGGCGATGTGATTTATTTTGATTTCAAAATGATAAAAGTCACGCCAAAAGCCGAAGCCGACAAAGCCGCCGCCGCAATGCAAGCGCAGGCAACAGGCATACAAACCCTGCTTTCGTCCTCTATTGAGAGCTATAAAAGCGGAAAATTGAAGCCGCAAACAACCTCTACTGGCTTGAAATACCAAATATTGGAGCAAGGTAGCGGACCAAAAGGCGAAGCTGGCAACACGGTTACGGTGAATTATATCGGCAAGCTCAAAGACGGCACCGAGTTCGACTCGTCGTTTAGCCACGGCGATAGCTACACTTTTCCGCTTGGAAAAGGACAAGTTATTCCAGGCTGGGACGAGGGCTTGCAGTTGCTCAACGAAGGCGGAAAAGGTATTTTCTTCATTCCCGCATCGCTCGGTTATGGCGATAAAGCGATGGGCAAAATCCCCGCTAACTCGGAACTTATTTTCTATATTGAGCTTATAAAAGCGAAATAGGTTATCAAAAGGTAGAAGCTACGCGCCTGCGGCAAGCTGTAAGATTCGGCAAAGCCAAATAAACACAGGTTATCATTCGTCCAGAATGCACTATTTAACACGGTTTAATGTAGCTACTACTTACCGATAGCTCCGAAATAAAAAACGGCACACTAAACTACTGTTTATTGTGCCGTTTTTTTTGTTCGATAAAGATTCACTCCTCGTTCTTCGCCCTTCGTTTGTCTATTGTATTCCCATTCCTTGCACCATTAAACCTTACCTAAATCATTACAAAGCGATGAAATTAGAGCTTAAACAAACGCTATTGCCTTTCCAACGATTATGCTGTTTCTTCGGCTTGCATTTTCTGCTGTTTACTGCCGTGCGCAGCTTGTTTTTTTATTGGAATAGAGTTGTTTTTTTGCCTATTTCGGCGAACGAAACCCTTAATACGCTACTGGCCGCAGCTATACAAGACGTGGCAACCGTGTTAGTCGTACAATTGCCGTTTGTCGTTTTATTTTTGTTGGCGCAAACGCAAAACCGCCCTTGGATACTTCGACTATCGCAGGTTCTTTATATGCTAATAATTGCAATAAGCCTATTTATTCCTGCGGCAGCGGCGGTGTATTATCCGTTTTGTAGCCGCCAAATCAACTATACTGATATGCAAGAAGCTGCCAATTTGATAGGTTCGGAACAGGTGTGGAATTGGCAAAATTTACCGTTTATTTTAGGTATATTACTCGTGATTCTTCGTGTAGCTCGCTATACAGCTACTTGGTTTTCGGGGGCAGAAAAACAGCCTAAAACTGCTTGGATTTTTGGTCTTACGGCATTGGCGAGCTTCTATTTTGTAGGGATAGGCGGCTTTGCACCACGCATGGTGCGCCCGTCGAGTACCCTATATTATACGAGCGGTAAATACGCTACCTTGGCAACGAATTCGGTATTAAACGTGATTTATACGGCATATTTACAGCAAAATTATGGCGAATTACCCGCCTATCATTTTTTACCAAAGGCTACTGTCGATAGTACTTTTAGCATTACCCGCAATTATAACAAAAACGAGGGCTTGCAGAAAAACGAGGGCTTTCAGAAAAACGAGGACTTTCACAAAAATGAGGGCTTTCACAAAAACAAGGGCTTTCACAAAAAAAACGTCGTTATTTTTATTTTAGAAACCTTTCCACGCGCCGTGCTGCACGGCAATGATAGCATCAAAATAAGCAGTTCGGCAAAAGCGTTCACGCCGTTTTTAGATTCGCTACGCCGCGAAAGTTTAGTTTTTGATAACGCTTTTTCGGCGGGTTTACAATCGAATGAGGGTTTTCAAGGCATCATGGGCAGTATGCCCGTGTTTGAGGGGCTAATTTACTTCAAATCACAGTATTTAGACCATAAAATACGCGGTATCGGTACCTTACTGCACGAAGAAGGCTACGATACCAACTTCTTTTTGGGTTTCCACCCCAATAGTTTTTCGTTTGGCGAGTTTACGACCGCACTCGGTATTCAACACTATTATTCAGAGCTAAATTACCCCAATTATCAACAAAATTATCAAGCGTGGGGCATTCCCGATTATCCCTATTTTCAATATGTAGCCAACGAATTAAATACCAAAAAAACGCCGTTTTTCGCCACTATTTTTACCACTTCTACCCATCACCCTTATGTAGTGCCGCCGCCCTATACGCACCGCTTTTCCCTGAAAAACCAAACCCCGCACCAAAACGCAGTTAGCTATACGGACTTTGCCTTGCAGCAATTTTTTGCGAAAGCACAAGCCACTACTTGGTTTCAAAATACCCTGTTTTTATTTATCTCCGACCATTCCAAAGACTTAGACCAACAGTCGCAATATGAGCGATACCGCATTTGCGCCTGGCTCTACGACCCCGCTAACCCTACTTTGCGCGGCACAAACCACACCGTTTTTCAACAAATAGATGTAGTACCGACCGTTTTAGATTATTTGCATTATCCGCACGCTTTTGCCGCTTTTGGCACGAGCGTTTGGGACAGTTTTCGTCCGCATTACGCCTATATGCAGTCGCAGGAGCCGCCCTATTTGCACCAAATTATCAACCAAAAATACTTGCTAACCTATTGCGCCGCCACAGACAGTATTATGGGTTTGTATAGCATTGCGACTGATAAAAACTTAAAAAATAATCTTTTATTGCACAAAAGTCCTGAAAATAAAACGAATTTTGGACAAATTGCCCAAACCCTGAAACAAGCATTACAAGCCTTTATTCAAACCTATCATACCAAAATGCGCGATAATGCGTTTTATTAAAATGCTTATAAAAAAACAGTTTACTCAACGGCGTTGAGCAAACTGTCAAAACAGAGATATTATAAAGCAGCAAATTCCGCACCGCTTCTTTTTCTTAAAAGAAATATAGGCTTGCAGAATATTGGTACTCCGCTGCAAAGGTAACGGTTTTTCTATATATGAAACTATCTGTAGCGGAAAAACATTTTTTATTTACTAAATATAGCCTATATAGCGGCATATTTTAGGTAAAAACAGGCAAATTTAATCTTTTTATTACATTTTTCGAGTAAACGAATCCCCTCCCCCTACAAGTAGGCGCATTTATCTAAAAAACAAGTGCGTTCGGGTAATTTAGACGGAGTGTCTAACCAGTTTTTTAGGCTTTGCTTTGCCGCTTCTGGTGTCTTGCCTGATAATAAGTTGTTTACAATACGAGAATTTAACCTCCTTTCAACTTTCTAATCAAGCAAGCGATAGTATCTTTTCCATATAGAAAATTAATCTATTTACCGCCAAATGCGTGTAGATAGCCAATAGAAAGACCTAAGCCGCGATTAAATGCTTTTGTATTATCGGGTGTATCATTTACAATATCCGATAAACCGAACTGATAGCGCACATCGAGGAATAGACTACCTGCATCGCTAATCGCATAAGAGGGAGCAGCTCCGATAATAAACCCCATATCGAAGCGGTTAATATTTTTATAGTTAGTAGTAAAATTCATATTCTCTTCGATTGTTTTTGACGTACCGTTTAGTTTATAGTCTAAAGTAGTTCTGCCGCCAAGTGCATAACCAAAACTTGGGCCAAGTAAAATACCACAATTGAATTTATCTCCGCCAAATATTAGTTTACCCAAAATAGGAAGCTCTAAATAGCTCATTGTCAAGCTATTGCGGATGTAATCTGAGCCGTTTACATAGTACTCCGAATAGCCTTTTTGCAAAAAGCAAAGCTCTGGCTGTACCGCAAATTTGTCAGACAGCTTAAACTGAAATGGAACAGCAAGGCTTAAGCCCACAATACCAGGTTCGGTAGCAGTTCCACTACCCGAAGAGGTGATTGTTTTTGGGGTAATATCCCGATTGCCAAAGTTTACACCTGCACGAAAACCAATAGAGGTTTGTGCTTGTGCTGTAGTGAGAGCAGCGAATGCTACCAAGATGATAATGATTTTTTTCATGTTTGAAACGTAAAATTGTTGGTTGGTTGAAATTAAAAATAGCTTGAATTAAAAATAGCTGCTGAAACAACAAAGCGAAAAGATTATAATACAAAGGTAAGTATTTTTTTTTAGACACATGTTAAAAAAATCAAAAATTGATGTTTTTCTATTTATTTATTCTCTTTTTTTTTATAATAAAAACACAATCAATTCATTAGCATGATGTTTTATTAAAAAAAAATTGTACCTTTGCGCTCCTGCTTTTTAAAAAATGACAATAGGCAGCGTTCTTTGCTTTACCAAACCTTCATATTAGAATCAATTTAAATGCAAAAAAATTTACTTTTAGCTTTTGCCCTTTGCTTAACCTTAGCTGCGTGCCAAAAAAGCACCCTGAATGATCGTGTGGAAATCAAGCCTTCTGCTAACGCTTCGGTCGTTGCTGCGCCAACTAATGCGGCAAATAATCTCCGTACCGCTACCGGATTTCCCGAAACCTTCGAAACGGGTAGCAAAACCAGTTATACGACTGGAAATGTGACATTTAGTAGCGGCAGCTGGACGTTGAATGACGCACTTATCGGCAACTCGACGAGCGACCCGAAGAACGGCACACAATCAATTCGCCTTCGTAATGCAGGCAAATTGACGATGTTGTTTAATGCCCCGAACGGTATTACAACGGTCAGTATGCTGCACGGACGGTATGCTAGCGATGCCGCAAGCAGCTGGACACTATGGGCTTCGCAAAATAATGGCAGCACTTGGGCGCAAATAGGCGCAGCCATTAATACCAGCAGCAGCACCTTGCAAACCGCCACGTTTACGCTTAACTTGACGGGCGCAGTTCGTCTCGAAATCCGAAAAACAAGCAATACAGCCACTCGTTTTACCATAGACGACATTACGGTAAACGAAGCCGACCCCGCCACTACGCCTACTCGCGACGACAATATGGCGCTCGGCAACCCAAGCGGCGCAACAGCCGTCACCACGAACTCGACTAATTATTTGATGGTAAAGCCACAATACACTTTGTCTTATAATAGCGCACGCTGCGGCGCAAACTGGGTGAGCTGGCATTTGAGCGCAGCATGGAAAGGGACGGCTACTCGCTTAGATAACTTTGCGCCCGATACTGCTCTGCCAACAAGTTTTGCTCGGGCAACCACCACCGACTACACCAATACAGGCTTCGACCGCGGACATCAATGCCCGTCTGACGACCGCGACGGTTCGCAAGACGACAATACCGCCACCTTCTTGATGTCGAATATGTTGCCACAATCGCCAAATCTCAACCGCATAACCTGGGAAGGTTTAGAGGCTTATTGCCGCACCTTGCTCACAACAGGCAACGAATTATACATCATCGCAGGCGGCTACGGGCAAGGCGGCTCGGGCAGCAACGGCGGCGTGACCACCACGATTGCAGGTAAAATAACCGTACCCGCTCATTGCTGGAAAGTTATCGTCATTCTGCCCGTAGGCACAAGCGATGCAAGCCGTATTGCCGCAGGCACTCGCATTATTGCCGTAGATATGCCTAATAATCAAACACTTAGCAGCCTACCTTGGGGGGCTTACCGCACAAGCGTAGATGCGATAGAAACCGCTACTGGCTACGATTTTTTATCCGTATTGCCAACAACCGTGCAAGCTGCCATTGAAAGCATTACCGACAACGGCCCTACACAGTAAGGAATTAGGTGATAGGAATAAAGAAGCCCTTATTTCGTAGCAAATTTTATAAAAACACCTCTTTAACGATTCTGTTGAAGAGGTGTTTTTATTTTTTGTAAAAAATTATATGCAATAAAATTAATTTGTAAAAGAAAAAGTGCTACCTTTGCGTTTGTAAAAATAAAACAACCATTTTCTACCTTTTTATCGTTTTTAACCAAATTTATGTTTTTCAAAAAACCTTACCTTTATTGGTTTGCAGGCATTTTAGGGCTGCAAATCGTGAGTTTTGTTGCGTCAGCCCAAGAGCAACACGTCTTTATAAAAGATATGCAAAGCAATCCGGTGATGGCTTTGTGTACGCTTACTGTAAAAAAGGGCAAAACAGTCAGCACCTTTTACACTAATAATGGCACACTTTCTGTAAACTTTGAAGAGCGCAAACGGTATGATATTATCGTGAACGCAAAGGGTTACAAGCGGCAAAGTATTGCGCAAAAATTTTATGACGGTGTCATTATTACGCTACCCATCGACCCTTCGTATATCGATACCGTAGCCCTTGCAAGCAAAGCGCGAGAGGAAGGCCGACAAGACGCAATACGCGCCTATCAACCGCTCTTGCAAACTGCCCAAGAAGAGGCGCGAAAAAAGGGCGAAGCCTTGAAAATAAGTGAAAAACGGGTAGCTGTCTTGAAAGATTCGGTTGCACAGCAGGCGCAACAAATAAGAAATTTAGGCGGCGAAGTAGCTACCTTAAAAGTGCAACAATCGCAAACTACTGCCGAATTAGTGAGTTTGAAAACAGCCGTAGCCGAAATAAAAGAAAACCAAGCCAAACGCTTCTCCTTATTCAGCTTTATTTTGGGGAAGAAAAAAGGGGGTAA
>JBEEMU010000243.1:0-7883 GCA_041192485.1 Bacteroidota bacterium
AAATGGTCAAAATTGGATTTTTCGAAGAAGTAATCGCAGCAAGTGAAGCCACAACGAGTGCTGCTTTGGCGAAAGCAAATGAATTGCGCTCGAAATGCAATGATATGGCATCGCTTGAAAAAGCAGCCAAATCTACGGCGGGTTGGCAGTGGCGCTCTGCGCCTAATATCAAACGCAACGACTTTTCGGGCGGCGATTTAGATGCAGGCGAATCCACGCGCAACCTTGTAAAATGGGCTTACAGCAAAGCAAGTATTGGCGATGTTTCGCCTGCAGCTTACGACTATCAAAATACGAATGCACAATGTGTCAATAAATATGTCGTGGCAGGTTTGCAACGCATTACGCCGAAAGGTTTGCAATCGATAGACGATGTGCGTGATGCCGTCACGTTAAAAGTGCGCAACGAGAAAAAAGCGGCTGTGATTATCAAAAAAATCGGCTCGCAAACGGATATGGCTGCGGTAGCTTCTATGTTCCAAAGTGAAGTAAAAGAAGCGGGACAAGCTACTTTGAACGCGCCATTTATCCCAGGCTTAGGCTCGGAGCCTAAAGTAGTGGCTGCGGCGTGGAAAACGGCTTTGAACGCTACGTCAAAACCAATTATTGGTGATAACGGCGTTTTCATGGTACAGCCCGTCACCAAAACACCTGCACAACCTATCACACCCGAAATGATACCTAATTTGCGTCGCCAAGTTGAAGGGCAAACTGTCCAACAAGCAAGTCAAGCCTTCTTCCAAGCTTTGCGTAAAAACGCAAGTATCAAGGATAATCGCTTCGATTTCTTCTAAGGAGGAAAGAAAAGGAAAACGAACAAAAAAGCGTGTATGACAACTTGTCATACACGCTTTTTTGTTCGAGGTTCGATGTTACCGACACCTTTGAGGTGTCGGTAACATCGAAACATCGAGGTGTCGGTAATATCCCCACACCGACATAAACTATACCGAAACTTCTGCTTTAATATGCGGGTGTGGGTTATAATTTTCCAAAGTAAAATCCTCAAATTTAAAATCAAAAATGGAAGAAACCTTTGGATTTATACGCATTTTTGGCAAGATACGAGGCTCGCGAGAAAGCTGCAATTTAGCCTGCTCCAAATGATTATTGTATAAATGCACATCGCCGAAAGTATGCACAAAATCGCCTGCTTCCAAGCCGCAAACTTGCGCCAACATCATGGTCAGCAAGGCGTAAGAGGCGATATTAAACGGTACGCCTAAAAAAACATCGGCACTTCGTTGATATAGCTGGCACGACAGCTTGCCGTCGGCTATATAAAGCTGCCAAATAGCGTGGCAGGGCGGCAAAGCCATGTCCTCTACATCGTCGGGGTTCCATGCGGTCACGATATGCCGCCGCGAATTTGGGTTGGTTTTCAGCTGTTCTACCAAATTTGCTATTTGGTCTATTTCGCCATTTTTGCCGCGCCAGTGCCGCCATTGATAACCATAAACAGGCCCGAGATCGCCCTCATCATTCGCCCATTCGTCCCATATTCGCACATTATTATCTTGGAGGTATTTAATATTGGTTTCGCCCTTCAAAAACCATAATAATTCGTGGATAATGGAGCGCAAATGCAGTTTTTTCGTGGTAAGCAACGGAAACCCGTCTTGCAAATTAAGGCGCATTTGATAGCCAAAACACGAAATTGTGCCAGTTCCTGTGCGGTCGCCTTTTTGCGTACCATGTTCTAAAATATGGGAAATTAAATCTAAATAGGCTTGCATAAAACGAAATAAAAGCCACTAATCTCATTTGAGATTAGCGGCTTTTTATAAAAAATTGAAAATTATATTCCGAAGGCTGTTTTTACAGCGTCCACCATGTCGAGGCGTTCCCAAGTGAAAGTGTTGAAGGTTTTACCATTCGCTTCTTTTGTTCCAGGTGTGCGCCCCATGTGTCCGTAGGCAGCGGTTTCACTATAAATAGGAGCTTTCAATTCCAAGCGGCGGATAATAGCAGCTGGACGCATATCGAATAATTCGGCGCATTTTGCTGAAATTTCGCCGTCTGAAATTTTCACTTTGGCAGTACCGTAAGTGTTGATGTATAAACCGACTGGTTCGGCAACCCCAATTGCATAAGCTACTTGCACCAAAACTTGTTTCGCAACGCCTGCTGCTACCAAGTTTTTAGCAATATGGCGCGTTGCATAAGCCGCCGAGCGGTCCACTTTTGATGGGTCTTTGCCCGAAAATGCGCCGCCGCCGTGTGCGCCTTTTCCGCCGTAAGTGTCCACGATGATTTTACGACCCGTCAAGCCCGTATCGCCATGTGGACCGCCGATAACGAACTTGCCCGTTGGGTTGATATGGTATTTAATATCCGTTCCGAATAATTTTTGTACTCGTTTCGGCAATTTGCGTTTTACACGTGGCATCAATATTTTTACGATGTCTTCGCGTATTTTAGCCAACATTATTTCGTCTTCAGCGAAGTCGTCGTGTTGTGTGCTTACCACTATGGCATCTACGCGCAAAGGAACGTGCTTATCGCTGTACTCGATGGTTACTTGCGATTTGGCATCGGGGCGAAGGTACTTCATGGTTTTACCTTCGCGGCGAATAACCGCCAATTCCAGCAAAATTAGGTGCGATAAATCTAAAGCCAAGGGCATATAGTTATCCGATTCGTCGGTCGCGTAGCCGAACATCATGCCTTGGTCGCCTGCGCCTTGTTCGTTTTCATCGCCGCGTTCAACGCCTTGATAAATATCGGGGCTTTGTCCGTGTAAAGCGTTTAAAATACCGCAAGATAAGTAGTCAAATTGATATTCTGACTTGGTGTAACCGATGCGTCGGATGACGTCGCGTGTAATTTCCTGCACATCAACGGCTCCTTTAACGGCATTGGTAGCCGTAATTTCGCCGCCAACGACAACTAAACCTGTAGTTACAAAGGTTTCACAAGCTACTTTTGAATTAGGGTCTTGTGCCAAGAACGCATCGATGATAGCATCTGATATTTGGTCGGCTACTTTGTCTGGGTGTCCTTCCGATACCGACTCAGAGGTGAAAAGATATGACATTTTGTTAAGTTAAAAAATTTATAGATTTAAAAGAATAATAGCATTGTTCAAGTTCCAGCGTTCCTTCCTTATTCGCACTTTCTTAGTTGAACAAATTCGGGTGCAAAGGTAGGAAAATTTATACTTTTATTCGTATATTTTTTATAAAAAAGTAATATAAGCGTCTGCTGGTAAATAAATACGTTTATTTTTACTCGAAAGTACCCTGTTTTACAGGGTTTCAAAGCCGTGATTATTTATATGCTACTACTACTTACTACCTTATTTCGCATATTAACACGCTTTTATCGCCAATGAATCCTTCTAAAACATCGCCAATTTTTACAGGGCCAACGCCTGCGGGTGTTCCTGTAAAAATCAAATCGCCTTGTGTGAGTGTGAAATAATTGGAAATATGGGCTATTAATACGTCAAATGAAAAAATCAAATCGGCGGTATTGCCCGTTTGTACTTGTTCGCCATTTTTTAAAAGATGGAAATGAATAGGCTCGTTTTTGGCGGTTAGGGGCAGGCTTTCGCCAATAAAGGCAGACCCATCGAAGCCTTTTGCTATTTCCCAGGGATGCCCTTTTGCCTTCAAACGGTCTTGCACGTCGCGAGCGGTGAAGTCGATGCCGAGTGTTATTTCGTCGTAATATTTAGGGGCGAATCGCGGTTCTATATGTTTGCCACTTTTACTTATTTTCAACACAATTTCTGCTTCATAATGCAAATCGTGGGTGAAACTTGGGTAATAAAACGGGCGGCCATTGTATAAAACTGCCGTTGGCGGTTTCATAAATAGCATTGGCTCGCTCGGAACGGCATTGCCTAATTCTTTGGCGTGTTCGGCATAATTACGCCCTACGCAAATGATTTTCATACGATGTAGTGTTTTTTTAACGTTTTCCGTAAGGCTGTTTTGGCGATGCTTGGTTTGGATTGGCACCTTCGGCTTCGCGCTGTGCTTCGCGCTCTTGTCGCCGTTTTGCGTCTTCCTCTTCGAGGTGTTCGTAAGCCGAAATGATTGCTTTTACGAGGCGGTGACGCTGCACATCTTCGTTTGCAAGATGTATGATGCCAATGCCATCTACGTTTTCTAAAATAGAAATTGTTTTGCCTAAGCCCGATTTTTGGTGCTGCGGCAAGTCTATTTGCGAAAGGTCGCCTGTGACAACGGCTTTTGCGGTTGGTCCGAGTCGTGTTAAAAACATTTTCAACTGGGCGGTTGTCGCATTTTGCGCTTCATCTAAAATGACAAAAGCGTTGTCGAGCGTTCTGCCGCGCATGAAAGCCATGGGCGCAATTTCGATGGTTCTATTTTGCATGAAAAACTGCAATTTATCGTTTGGCAACATATCATCGAGTGCGTCGTATAGTGGGCGCAAATAAGGGTCTATTTTTTCCTTTAAATCGCCAGGCAAGAAGCCCAAATTTTCGCCAGCTTCTACTGCGGGGCGCGTTAAAATGATGCGTTTGACTAATTTGTTTTTTAACGCACGCACCGCTAAGGCAACCGCCGTATAGGTTTTGCCCGTACCCGCAGGGCCTACCGCAAACACAATATCATGCGCTTCGCAGGCTTCCACCAAGCGTTTCTGGTTGCGTGTTTTTGCCTTGATAGGCGTTCCGTCGCGCCCATACAAAATAATGTTGTCGAGCGAGCTATGATTGAGTTTTACCTCAAATGCGTTGCTGCCTTCCAAAATATCTTGTACGGAATGTACTGTTAATTCATTGCTTTGTCGCAACATTCGAACCATTGCCTCCACGCGAGCTTTGCAAAGTTGTGCGTCTTTTTTTTCGCCGATAAGCCGCAAAGTGCTGCCACGCGAGGTGATGGTTACTTCGGGAAACGCTTTGCGCAATAAATTGAGTTTTATGTTATTTTCGCCATAAAGCAACAAAAGGTCGAGGTCGTCGAAGTTTAATATTATTTCGCTCATGCAGAGTGGGTAAAATACCAAAAAGTTTTAAGGGGCAGTGTTTTCCTAACCCTTGGTGTGATGAAATTTTTGAAAATAGTATAGTGCAATCGAATTTTCCTGCAAATATACTACTTCTTCCTATATTTTTACCTATTTTTTCCGTATTTATTTTTTATAAATTTAATATAAACAATTTTATTGGTATTTTTAAATTAAAAATATATCTCATGCAACTTTCACTTTTTATAATCGTCTTTTTAGTATAGTTAATTTATTTTTTTGTGTTTGAGGTAGGTTATTTTATAAAGGCAGCCTGTCAAAACAGAGGTATTATTAATTCGCCCTTTAATTCTTGTGTTTGAGTGTTGTTTGGGGCAATTGATGTTATGCATCAGTTGCCCTATTCTGGTTGTTAGGTTTCAATCCGTTTTTAAGGCGTGTGTGAGGGCAGTTTAGGAACGTGTAAATGATAACTTGGGCAGGTTTTGCGAAGGATTTTGGCTTGAAGGAAGGCGAATGTTGAGTTCGTTGCGTTCTCTTTTTTTAACCATAAGCCCTTAAAACTGAACAGAGGGGTCGTATAAATTTTTATTATACGGCACTTTTAAGAAATCGAGTGAGCCAGGTTTTGCGCGTAGAAAAAAGGTGTAAGTGTCTATCTGCGGTTGCCACGACATTCCCATTTCCCAGCAATGCAAGTCGCGGTAAATAGAAAAATCGGGGTAGGTTAGGCGTTGAAGAACTAAGTCGTAGCCTATTCGCCCGACTGTGAATGTCCAATAATTGGTCAAATTCAAATTAACATTAAAAGATATATCATGCGTAGTTATGGCCAAACTATCTTGCCCCTGTTGGTTTTTTTTGCCTGCCATATATACGTTGTAAGCCAAGCTCCCTCCTGTAATAAAATCTTTTTCAACATCCTGTTTTTTAGCTTTTTGGTCGGTTGTTTGTGCAGGATTTTGAGGGTTTGTCGCCGAACTGCCGCCGAAAATTTGGTTTAGTTTATTGGCATCGAAATAAGTGCTTGCTGCAAAACTTGCGCTCGTGAAGTGTGCTATCTTGTCGCCTTCCGAGTAGTAAGCAAAATTTCTTAATTTTCGGCCTGTTTTACTTTGCGCATAGGGGTCAAAAATTGCCGAACCCGTGACATTTATCAAGTTAAAAAGCGTGGTATTTGCGTTTAGCGTGAGTGGCGAAAGTTTGAAACTGTCGGCGGCAAAATTATAACTAGTCGCGATATTAAAGTTAAGTGCCTGCACCTTTTTTTCGCTCAAAACGCTGTCTTTGCGCACCGCATATTTTGCATCAACCGTGCTGCTTAACGTCAAACTAACGGTGTTTTGCCTGCCATTTGAAAGGAAAGGTGCGGGATTTTGTTCAAAATAATTGTATTTTAGGCGTTTGCCTCGGTCGCGCCACAAAAGCGAGTAGTGTGTAGAATCCACATACTGCAAATTTAGGTTTTCGGGCGAGTAAAAAAACGACGCACCCGGACGAAGAACGTGGCGAAGGGCGCGTAAACCCGTATTTTTATTATGCAAATTCACCGTACCATACAAATTTGTGCTGACGGTTATGCCTATTCTGAACTCATTTGTGCGGTCAAAACCAAGCGATGCTGTATTGACGACTGTACCTGCTTGAATAGTATCGAGTTTTTCTTCTTTGTTTTTTTTCGTCGTAACGGTTTCGTCAAACGATTTTTGTATTTTTGACAAATGCCAGTGTTCGTTATAATTAATGAATGGCGAAATATTAATATATTTCAAGGCATTGAAAGACGCAGAAATAGGCACACTATGCGTTACGCCCGACTGCACTTGATTGCGCATAGTTTCCACATCGCCTTTGAAAAAAGTCGTATCTTTTGTCGTTAGTCGCGTGGTGAAATTAGTGTTGTAAGAGAGGTTGATTTTTTCGTACCAACGCTCTTCGCCAATCGGGTTTTTTCGTTTAAACGGAAAAATAGTAGGCGTGCCAAAGTTCAAATTTGGTAACGAAAGCACCATTGTTCTATCGCTAATATTCTGCGAGTGATTGAACGACGAACTTAATTGGTAACCATTGCCTAATTGCCGCGAATAACTGACATTCGAGCTTAAATTGGCGGTAGTTCTGCTGGCGGCATCGGTGCGCTGATTGCGCAAAGCCCCACCCGTCACAATATTCACATTCGCGGAAAAGGTCTGATTGGGGTTCGCCGCGCGGTCTTGCGAGTGTGTCCAACTTATCGAAACATCGCGGTAATCGCTGTATTCACTTTTTGTTAAAATATCGCCTGTTTTCGCGCTCGAATACGTTATATTTACCGTTCCTTGCGCTTCATAGCGTTTTATATAACGCAAAATAGAGCGTGTGCGCCACGAGCCGCGGGTGTAAATATCGCCGCGCACCTGCAAATCCATATTTTTACTTATCGGAAAATACCAACCAATATTTTGAATACCGAAGCCGAGTGATGCCGAGGTTTCGAAATTATCGGGCATCAGAAAACCGCCGCGTTTGCCTTGTGTAATCGGAAAAAAGCCAAACGGAATGACTAATGGCGTAGGCACGCCTGCAATAACAAGCGTAGAAGGACCGACCACCACCATTTTATTCGGTATTATTTTTTGTTTCGCGCTCAAAATACCAAAATGCGGTTCGTCTAAGTCGCACGTTGTAATGAGGGCGTTTTTACCAAAAATTGCGTCATCTAAACGCCCTGCTTTCTCATCTTTTGCAATAAATTTGCCTTCTTCCGACTGCACATAATCTTTTTCACCCTGTTTTGTCCGTGTATTATACACCTTGCCTTTTTTCGTTTTAACATTATACTTAATTTTGTCGGCTAAAATATCTTGTTCGGCATCTTTGAAATGCACTTTTCCCGTTTTCCCGTCTTTGCCCACTTCCGCCGCCACCAAATTCGTTTTATTATCCACCAAAATAAACGC
>JBEEMU010000244.1:0-7282 GCA_041192485.1 Bacteroidota bacterium
GTTGGACAGCAAAAAATACAAAGGTCATGCCGACTATGTGTCTTTAGTGTTGAAAAAAGGCACGACTTTCAAGCAATTCAAAACGCAAGTTCGCGACCCTGCAACAAGAGAATATTTGCCAATTTTTGTGCATGATTTACATGAAATACCAGTAAAAGTAAATGGGAAGAATTATAATTGGGCAATGACCGTTGTAGGCTATCATTATATGGATAATCAGAATGATATGGCAAAAACGGTTATAAAAGCGGCACAAGCCGTCGAGAAAGAAATGCTGAAAACGCGCCCAAACATCGGAAAAGGGATTATTTTGTTGGCAACAAACCCAAAGGTTGCCCCAAATATGGCCATTGCACCCGCCTTGAATAAGGCAGGGTTTGGTGCTTGCACCGTAGAGCAATTATTAAAAAACTCAAAAGGAACTTCGCAAAAAGTGTTAAATGGAGGAACCGCAATAGGCAGGATAAAATATATAGCAAAAGGCGTGGAAGGCAAGATAAAAATCAACTTCAATGATATTGCGATATACGATGAATTGCCCGAACGAGTGCCGATAGCCGCCGCTATCATTACTTTTGCACCGCAAACGCCGCTTTCTCACGTCAATTTATTAGCCAAAAACAGAGGAACTATCAATATTTACACAGAAAAAAGCCTTTTTTTAAAAAAATATCCATTTAAAAATGACGATTTGGTGCGTTTAGATGCCGTTATCGGTGATAATATGATAGGTGGTAATGCGAACCATTTTTCAATCAAAACCGCAAGACCTGACGAACAAATTAGTTGGCAAAAAGAGCATCGACAGTTAGCCATCGACATTCCTACGCCGCAATATGACTTAGCGTTTATTTCGTATTTTGATATAGGCAAGCCTGCCGTGCAAAAGGTGGAGTATATCGGCGCAAAAGCGACAAATTACGCCTTGCTGCAACGCCGTTTTCTACACAGGAAATGGTCGGAAACGGTGCGCCCAGGGTTTGCCATTCCATTTTATTTTTACAAAGAAACCATCGAGCTTTCAAAAGCAAAACCCTTGATAGACAGCTTTTTAAGCAAAAAAAACAATCTTTCGGATAAAGAAAAAAAAGCATTTTTAGCCAATATTCGCAAAACGATAAAAAAAGGCGATGTTTCTGGAAATTTGATAAGACAAGTGCGAGCGGTTTGTGCAAAATATTTTATAAATACAAAAATCAGGCTGAGAAGCAGCACGAATTGCGAAGATTTGGCACAGTTTAACGGCGCAGGCTTATACGATAGCAAAGGTTTCAGGACGGCGCAAACGTCCGATGACAGCCTGAAAAAAGCCTTGTTGAAAGTGTATGCCTCTTTGTGGAATGAAGCGGCGTTTGATGAAAGAGAGTTTTACGGCATCGAGCATCGAAAAACGGCTATGGCGATTCTAATCAACGAAGCCTACGACGACGAATGGGCAAATGGCGTGGCCATTTCGCAACCGAATGGCGATAAAAAAACGATAGCCATTTATATAAATACTCAAAAAGGAGAGCATTTAGTCACAAATCCGAAGCAGGGCGAGCTTGCCGAAGCCATTAGTTTTTTGCGAGCCGATTCGGATTGGTATAACATAGAGCAGCAATCGAGCATCGGAAAAGTTTTTGAAGGAAAACAGGAATTGCGTAAATTATTGTTCGATTTGCGCGATTTAACAGCCGAAATTCATACGTTATTAATCGATGAAAAAGAAGGAATCGATGAAAAAGAAGGAAACCATGAAAAAGGACGCACAAAAAAACCCAATGAAAAAAAAGGCTATGGCGTAGATATTGAATTTAAAATATTAAAAACGACAAGCCCTACCAATGAAACTACTTATAAATTATATATAAAACAAGCCCGATTATTAGGTGTCGTTTTGCCCGAATAAGGAAACACAATATAACTATTGTAACTGTTTAGGTAGTTTGTGGTTTAAAACGCGGAGAGGATTTTTAAACGCAGCCTTTCGCAGAGTTACCGCAGAGCGGAGGGCAAACAGAGGGGCAAGTAAAGGTTTACGCCATTCGTTTTCAAAAAAGAAGTTGAGTTGTTCTAATTTTCCATCAACACTCGAATTATCTCCTTGCGGTAATAATTCAAGAAGTTCTCCGTTTTCAGATTTAGTATTTAACCTTATTGAGAATTGGCCTATATCAATAAGCTCTTTATCAGCAATATTGCCAACCATTTTAAGGTATTATATCGTTTTTAAACCGCAAAGGTAATAGAAATATAACAAAAAACGACTACGAACGTCCGCCTCTTGAGAAAATATTTTTACGTCTTAAATTGAAGCGGAAGGTAACAAATAAATTTCAAATCAAACGCGCTACCATAAACTATTTTCGCAGGAAGCATCGTATCGCGCAAAAAAAGACCTACCTTTGCGGCATGAAACAGCGCATACTTATCCTCGACTTTGGGTCGCAATACACCCAACTCATTGCTCGCCGCATTCGCGAACTTAATGTTTATAGCGAAATTTTGCCCTATAATAAAATCCCTGCGATTGACGAAACTATCAAGGGAGTCATTCTTTCGGGAAGCCCTTTTTCTTGCACCGATGCGAACGCGCTGCACCCCGACTTAACCGACATTTTGGGCAAGGTGCCGCTGCTCGGCATTTGCTACGGGGCGCAGTATCTGGCACACACGCTCGGCGGAAAGGTGGCGCGTAGCGAGAAGCGCGAATACGGCAAGGCGAGCTTGGAGCTTGCCGAAAAAACCGACGCTCTTTTGCAAAATATCCCCAATCATGCCCAAATTTGGATGTCGCATGGCGATAGCATTTTGGCACTGCCCGACGATTTTGAGGTGCTGGCAAGTACCGAAAGTATCCCTATTGCTGCCTTTCGTGCAAAAAAGGGGGCGTATCACGCGCCCGTTTATGCTATTCAGTTTCACCCAGAAGTCACACACTCGTTAGACGGCATGACGCTGCTTTCTAACTTCGTGACCAGCATTTGCGGCTGCGAGGGCGACTGGACTCCGGGGGCTTTCGCCGAAAATTCGGTGCAAAACCTACGCGAACAAATCGGGAATGATGAGGTGCTGCTCGGGCTTTCTGGCGGCGTAGATAGCTCCGTTGCCGCCTTATTATTGCATCGCGCGGTGGGCAAAAGGCTGTATTGCTTTTTTATAGACAACGGTTTATTGCGCAAAAACGAGTATCGCGAAGTCTTGGATTCGTATAAGGGCTTGGGCTTGAATGTGGTGGGCATCGATGCCAAACAGCGTTTTTACACCGAGCTGGCTGGGCAAACCGACCCCGAAAAAAAACGAAAAACGATTGGACGGGTTTTCATCGAAGTATTTGAGGAAGAAGCGAAAAAGCTGCCTAATATCAAATGGCTCGCACAAGGCACTATCTACCCCGACGTGATAGAATCGGTGAGTGTGCATGGACCGTCGGCAACCATTAAGTCGCATCATAATGTGGGCGGTTTGCCCGAAAAAATGGGGCTAAAAATCGTGGAGCCGCTGCGAATGTTGTTTAAAGACGAAGTGCGCCGCGTAGGAGCCGCCGTAGAAACGCCCTTGCATATTTTACACCGACACCCCTTCCCTGGCCCAGGTTTAGCTATTCGCATTCTGGGCGATATAACCGAAGCGAAGGTGAAGCTATTGCAACAAGCCGATGCCATTTTTATTGATAACTTGAAAAAGCACGGTTTATACGATAAAGTATGGCAGGCAGGCGCGATTTTGCTGCCTGTGCAGTCGGTCGGCGTAATGGGCGACGAGCGCACCTACGAGCTAACGGTCGCCCTGCGTTGCGTGAGTTCGATAGACGGCATGACCGCCGAATGGTCACACCTGCCCTACGAGTTTCTGGGTTTGGTGAGCAATGAAATCATCAATTCGGTGCGCGGCATCAATCGCGTGGTGTATGATATTAGCACCAAACCACCTGCGACGATAGAGTGGGAATAGGCGTTAAGGTGCAGCAGCACCGTAATATTTGTAGCAGAAAGCGCGTTAAGGTGCAGCAGCAACGTAATATTTGTAGCAGAAAGCGCGTTAAGGTGCAGCAGCACCGTCGTATTAATTTCCCCAGTTTTTTAAACGCAGGCAGTTTTTTAAACGCAGAGGTTCGCAGAGATGCCGCAGCGTTTCGCAGGGTCTGCCAGATAAAAAGAGCGCACAAGAGAAGTTTAAACTTCGTTTAAACCACCGTCCTAAATAATCGTTACAAAAAGTCTTAGTTTTGTTTCTAAAATTAAGTTGGGTGTAGGGAATTTATCCCAGCCTAAAAATTAAGTAGAAAGTAGGCAATTTCAGCTCCTACTTTCTACTTTCTTATTTTTGTAAAAAAACAACCGTTTTGTGCATATCTTCGCTGAAAATGCGGTCAATTTTAGCAAAAGAAACCGTTTGGCGATACGCTGCGACCCATTCTTCTAAAATAGGAGACGTGCGCAAGGGGCGGCGAAACTCTAAGGCTTGGGCGGCGTTCAGCAACTCGATGGCTAAAACTCGCTCCACATTCTGCACGACGCGGTAACATTTTGTGGCAGCATTGGCAGCCATGCTCACATGGTCTTCCTGCCCGTTTGACGAAACGATGCTGTCGACACTCGCGGGGCTGCATAGCTGTTTATTCTGACTGACAATGCTCGCTGCCGTGTATTGCGGTATCATCAAGCCCGAGTTTAAGCCTGCGTCGTAAGCCAAATAAGGCGGCAAATTGCGCTGCCCCGAAATGAGTTGGTAGGTGCGCCGCTCGCTGATGCTGCCGAGTTCCGACAAGGCGATAGCTAAAAAGTCGAGCGGCAAGGCCAAGGGTTGCGCATGAAAATTGCCGCCCGAAAGGATAGCATCATCGGCCGCAAAAACGTTCGGATTGTCGGTAACGCTATTCATTTCCACCTCAAAAACCCCTTTTATATAGGCAATTGTGTCCTTGCTTGCGCCGTGAACTTGCGGAATACACCGGAAAGCATAGGGGTCTTGCACCTGCTGTTTTGGTTGGGCTTGCAATTCGCTGTGCGCAAAATAGTGGCGTATGTTTTCGGCTGTTTTAAGCTGCCCTGCGTGGGGGCGAATAGCGTGTAAACGGGCATCAAACGGGCTTTCGCGGCAAAGCCAAGCATCGGCACTTAGTGCGCCGCATTTATCGGCTATTTCCGAAAGGCGTTCAGCTTGCAAAATGCACCACGCGCCATAGCTCAATGAAAACTGTGTGCCATTTAAAAGAGCCAAACCTTCCTTCGATTGCAAACGCAAAGGCGTTAAACTAACGGCGTTTAGTGCGTCGGCAGCAGGCATTTTTTTTCCTTTAAAATACACTTCGCCCAAGCCCAAAAGCGGTAAACTTAGGTGTGCCAAGGGAGCTAAATCGCCGCTTGCGCCAAGCGAACCTTGCTGATAAACAACGGGCAATATATCATTATTATAAAAATATAATAAGCGTTCGCATACCGCAACTTGTACGCCCGAATGCCCGTAAGACAAACTTTGCACTTTTAGTAAAAGCATCAAACGCACGACCTCGGCAGGCACTTCGTCGCCAAATCCGCAGGCATGAGACATTACTAAATTTGTTTGTAGTTGCTCTATTTCGTCGTTTGAAATACGCACGTCGCAGAGCGAGCCGAAGCCCGTGTTGATACCATAAAAAGCGGCATCGCTATTGCGAACCTTGTTGTCTAAATAAGTGCGAGCTTCTTGTATTCGCTGTTTTGCTTCGCCTGATAAGGCTAATTCTGCGTTTCCTGCAACGATTTTGGCAAGTTTTGCGAAACTTAAATGCTCGGAGGAGATGAAATGTGTCAAAATGAAATAGGTTTAACTGAACGAATTATGCGCCTGCGGCAAATCGAAGATTAGACGAAGCCAAAATAAACACGGTCATCATTACCCCAGAACGCGCTATTTAAGTTAACAGGGCTTCAAAGCCGTGATTATTTATAGACCTTACTACTTAGACCTTAAAACGTGTAGCGAACGCCTAAGTGAACCCCCAAACTATTGTAATTGGTGGGGCTTGCAAGCTCGTCTTTCGGCATTTTTTGGTCGTAATGCGCGTTTGTGTATTGATTATTTGAGGTTTCAGTCAAGGCGTTTACGAAAACTTTTTCGCGGAGATAAATCGTATTTGCTAACGAAATTTTATTTAAATCGGTCGTTGTTCGGTTGCCCTGTGCGCTGTATGTTCGCTCTTCGCCGCTTACGATTGCCGATTTTGCAGGCGTGATAGCAAGCGTAATCAACTCTGCTTCGGCATAGAGTGAAACGTGCGGCGTAAGCGGCACACTTAACCCGAACGCCGTATTATAGCCCAAGGAAAAAGCACCATTGATGACAACGTTCAAGTCGGTTTCTTGTCTATCGCCGCTGCTCGGGTCATTCAAAATGGTGTGCGCTTCAACCTCTACTTGTCCTGCCACGGGGAGCAATAGTCCGAAGCGAGCATAAGGCGAAATACCCATAATATTGCCGCAGACAACGACAGAGGGCGCGATGCGCACTTGGCGGCTTTTTGCATAAAAATCGGCCGTAACCGTCGGCGAATTATCTACCTCGACGATGACGTTTTCGGTATGCTGCGGGTGGCTGCGCTCCGACTCGAAGTAGTGGACGGCAAGCTCTACTCCGAAATGCTTGGTCAGCATATAACCTGCTGTCAATGACGTAGTTACGCCTGCGCCGCCCGATCCGTAAATGGGCGTGTCCGACACGTCGACTTTCTGTTTGGCGGCGTTCCAAGTTTCAATATGCACCCCGTCTTCAATGACATTATCGCCATCAATATCGCTGATGCCATTGATCCGCTGGATAGATGCAGGAAAAGCATAGCCTCCCTTCGCCTGTAAGTAAAATTGCGCTTGCGCCGCATTTGCAACCAAAATAGTTGCCAAAAAAAGTATATTTTTTTTCATAAAATTCAAAATGATTCCCTACGGAATTTTAAAAAACAAAAAAGCAGCGTAAAGGTAAGGAAAATCGTTTACATGGTAGGCATGAATTTCTTTTTTTTGCTTTTTTTATTGTTTTATAACTATTTTAACCTGCCCTTATTCCTATATAAATAGTACCTTTGTGCTTGTTTCCACTCATTTTAAATTATATTTCTATTGAAAAAGACGCTTTTTTTTATCGTTTGCATCGCCCTTTCTCTGCTGTGGGCAACGAATGGGCTTTTTGCGCAAAGCAGTGCAAGCGAAAAGCCGCCGCAAGAATTGGTCGAACAAACTATTGGCGATAATATCCGCACGGTGCGGCTTCATATCGAGGGTTTCGAAACGAGTTACCCTATTTTGGAAGTAGGAAATAGCGC
>JBEEMU010000245.1:0-2516 GCA_041192485.1 Bacteroidota bacterium
ACACCATTCAAATAGTTGCAGTAACCGTTCCAGTACCACCTTGTGTTACCGTTCCAGCCGCCTGCACTTAGGCATTGACTAACGAAATTGGTGCAGTCGCCACCGCCAGAACTAAAATCACAGTACGCAGAGTTTGGGCTGCTCCAATATCTATACGCATAGTTAGCAGCATTTATGCGGTTATAAGTGTAAGCCACTTGCATCGGACTTGGCGCGGCTTTGCTTTCTGCCGTAAAATCCACGCTCGGCGCAAGCGTTTGCGGATTGATAAACCAAGGATTTTCATCAAGCGTATCTAAACTAACGCTTACGATTTTGTAAACTGTGCCATTAGCCGCTACCGTCACGGTGTATGGATAGTAGCCTTCGGTCGTAATAAAATGCCCATTTTCATCGGGGTCGGCTTGGTCAGTTACCAAACGTGCATAAACAACGGTTTTCACTACAAGTCGGTTTTGGTTTTGCGTGACCGCGCCAAGCGTGACCGTTACCTCCGATTGTGTGTAATGCACCCCCATTTTATCAATACCTGCGCGAAAAGCATCTATTTGCGTCAGTTTTTTTGATAATTCGGGATTATCACCAATATACAGGCTTTTCATAGTTGCCGATTTTGCGCTGCCCGATAGGGTCGCATACGCATATTCGGCATCAAAATAGGCTGTTATGGTTTTCTGCAAGGCAGCATTGTCTGTTGCTGTTGCTGTTGTCGCAGTCAGACTTTCAGTTGCCGCTTTTTTACAGCCTACCAATAGCAGCGCAAATAAAAACACAGGCAGCATCAAACTCAAGCCTGCGCACCAACGCGGCGAGTTTGGAAAGTTGTTGTTGATTCTTTTGAAGAACATAGTAATAAACGATAATAATGAAAAGATAAAGTACCGATTTTTGAGCAACACAAAAGGTGGCGAATGATTGTGTAGATTACGCATAATGAAAACAGTTAAAAACGTTAAAAATGAAATTGATTTGAAATAGTTTGAAAGGAATAAAAGCGTTTTTTTGAAATTGATACCGCAAGGATAGCGCAAATACCAACACACACCCGTTTTTCGTAAGACTTACGCAAATAGACTCTAATTACATTATAGGAACCGAAGCGATAACGTGACAGTCTGCGTGTTTCTGTTTTTGTAAAATAAAAAAAAACCAAAACACAAACCGCACAAAGCCTATGTGTAGGATTGTCTGCATAATCGTGACCCGTGCTAAATTGGTTGAAAAAAATCATTGCATTGATTACTAACTACTTTCTATCTATATATAGCAATACCTCAAAAAAAGTGACTACTTTTTTATTATTCCTCCTCGCCCCCTTGTTATCATGCAAAGGTAAATCTTATTTTTTGCGACATGGAGCAGCCGTAAACATTACTTTACACTTTTTTTAAATATTTCTTTGATATTATTTATTAGAAAACAAAAAACACGCTAATCCTTTATTTATAAAGGGTTAGCGCGTAGATGGACTTAGTGGGATAGGGTAAAAAACAGAAAATTTGCTTTTTTTACAGTAAAGTTACTACTATTCGGTAATTTTGAAGTAATTTTGCAGTAATTTAATATTTCAGTAAAATAACTGCTATAAATCGACCTATGCAAACTATCAACGAACTCTTAGAAGATAATACGTTCTGTGGCGAAAGTCTTAAACGGCATTGCGAAGCCATTATCAAGTATCGAAAACAAACGGGCGGTAAAAAAACCCTCAAAAGGATAATTGCAGCAGCCGTATTTGAAGATTCGGATACCAAAGCAGATACGAATACCAAAAACCTAAGCAGTGCGTTTGTTTTTGACAAAAACAACCCTTTGCTTACGTTTGGCGACAAAACTCGTCAAGAAATGTTGCAAGATATTCGCCGCATCTATGCTGATGATATTATGGCGATAGGCAACTCGATGCCCCTGTATGCAGAGTCGCCGCTTGTGCTGAAATCTCATTTTTTGTTTAAGCAATATTTCATGACCGATGCTGATGAAAATACAGTAGCGGCTGGCGAGTTAAGGCTTTTTTATACCTCAGAATACGGCGCAATTACCTACGAAAGCTTTACCCTGCATATTGCCGAGGGCAAAAACTACGATGCCTTTGATTTGGAAGGCACGATAAAACGCTATGGAACAACCTTGGTACTCAACAGCGATTTTCCAACGTATTTCGGTACAACGATTATTCAAACCGACGATGCGTTTTTTGCTATCGGTCCGCAGCCCGACCTTGCTACGCTTTATCATGGCAGCTACTTGACGTATAGCAAAGCAAACGAAACAATAGAAGGCAATATATTATTGGCGGCACAACCAATCGATGCCGTTATTGCACATTACGATACGCCGCCGCATATTGCGCAGTATTTGTTTAATACGTTTAAAAAACTATCTCCGCCTGCATATAACAATCAATTGCCCGAAACAAAGCAGAAACAAGCACTACAAACAAGCCCGCCGCCCGCGTTTTTGGTCGGCACATACAAGCAGTTTTTCATACACGCTACCGAGCGGGCTATCAGCGT
>JBEEMU010000246.1:0-4053 GCA_041192485.1 Bacteroidota bacterium
TTTCGCTTGTCGCAATGTACGAGTTGAGCAAAAAATGGCGGCTTTCAGGAACTTTTGTCTATTATACAGGCGATGCCGTTACCTTTCCTTCGGGGCGTTACAGCATCGATGGCAAAACCTCTGTGCCGTATTATACAAGTAGAAACGGCTCGCGTATGCCCGATTATCAACGCTTAGATTTGGGCGCAACATGGCTCGCAAAAACGACCAAACACTACGAATCATCGTGGAATTTTTCGGTATATAATGCGTATGCTTACGAAAATGCCTACTCCATCACATTCCAGCCAGACCCAAATGATGCGACTAAAAACCAAGCCGTTCAAACAACCTTGTTTCGCATTATTCCATCGATTACTTGGGGTTTCAAATTTAAATAAGTGTACTAATTCCTTTTTATGAAAAAAATAATAATTTTTTGCGCTATCGCGCTAACAAGCGCACTAAGCTTCACATCTTGCCAAAAGGTGATTGATGTGGATTTGAATACGGCTGCCCCGCAATACGTCATTGAAGGGTTTTTACACGCTGGCACCGACACGTTTAAGGTGCATATTGCCCAGACCAGCAGTTATTTTGCTGCCGAAAACGCAAGCACCATCAACGCCGCAACGGTGACGCTCCTGCAAGACAATGGCTCGCCTATTAGTCTGCAAAGCATCGGCAACGGCAATTATATTGCGCCAAACTATACCGCGCAAAGCGACCATAATTATACGCTGAAAGTAGTAGATAACGGTAAAACGTTTATAGCAGCAGCCTATATGCCGCGTTTGGTGCGCCCCGATACGGTAGAGGTAAGCACCCCGAGTTTCGTACCGCCAAATCCAGGCGGCGGCGGTTCCAATTCTAAAAAAACATACGTCGTTATCAGTCGCTACAAAGACCCTGCGGGCGTTGCCAACTATTACCAAGTGCGGCTTTCGCCCGAATCGAATGGCGGCCGCTCCACGTACTACCTCGCTAATGATAAAAATGTGGACGGTGCGCCAAATTCGATTACGATTGTCGGCAGCTATTTGCCGAACACACCTGCTACCTTAGAGTTTATTTGTTTAGACAAAAGCACTTACAATTATTTTAATCAATTAGAGGAAATAATTGGTAGAAGTAGCAATAGCGTATCGCCAGCAAACCCCGATAATAATTGGTCGAACGGTGCGCTCGGCTATTTTGGCGCATCGAATAGCGTGAAAATACCGATTTTGATACGGTAAGTAAACCGAGTTATCTCGGACGCTTTCCTAATCTTCAATTAAAATATGGAATTCGTCTTACACACGAGCGGGAAAAACGAGATTGTAGCATTGGTTTTTAGTCCAATTGTTACAATCTCGTTTCCTATTGCGATAATGGCTCTATTTATTTAAAAGACTTTTCTAAATAGCGACCGCCTTCGTAACAGCAGGAAGTAAATTTTTTAAAAAAATAAAAATAAAAAAAGCAAATATTTTGAATATTAGTAGTAAATCAAAAAAAAGTCGTACCTTTGTGGCGTAATCAAGCATAAAAAGTTTTTTTTTTGTAAAAACAAGCATATTACACCTCTTTGCAATCAAAAACGTTCATCTTTCATCATCAAAATCAACATTTTATATATGTAATTAAGCCGAAAGCTACTTTCATTTATATTTTCAAAAGGAATTTAAATTATAAATTATTATTTTATAAAAATAATAAACCGTATTTATTAATTTAAATGGCATCTATTTTGAGCGTTGATTTTGGGATTGCAAGTATGCAACTCCCATTTTTTGTTATTTATATTTTTAACATAAAACACCCTACTTCCAAAACACACCTTTTATCTATTTTAATGGAGATTGTTCGATTAGTAAAACTCGCCAACGAGTACAACGTAGGTTTAGCGCACCTTGCAGAATTTTTGCAAAAGCAAGGCATTGATGCACAGCCCACCCCAGCCTGTAAGGTTGATGTGACCGAATCGTTGCGCAAAACACTTAATAAGCAGTATCAAACAGACATCGCAGCTAAAAAAGATGCCGACCGTTTGATACACCGCCCTGCTTCGCCGCCGCCGCGCCGCGAGGAAGCACCGAAACAGGAGCGTCCCGGTCCGCCGCCAGCACCACGCCGCGAGGAAGCACCGAAACAGGAGCGTCCCGTTCCGCCGCCAGCACCAACGCCTGTTGTCGTTGAGGCTCCTAAACCTCCGCCTCCGCCTGTTGTTGTTGTTGAGGCCCCAAAAACAGTACCTCCGATGCCCACAGCTCTTCCAAAAACGGAAGAAGCTCCGAAACCTGTGACCAAAGACACACCAAAAGCCGACGACGCGCCTATAGCAACGGCTTCTAAAAAAGAAGACGAACGCCCAGCGGTGAAACCAACCGAGCAGAAAAACGACAAACCGCGTCAGGAGCCAAAACCACAGGCTTCGCGTGACCAAAATCAGTCGCCTAAAAATAACAATAATAATAATAACAATAATAGTAACAACAATAATAGTAATAGTAACAATAATAGTAATAGTAACAATAATAATAATAGTAACAATAATAATAATAGTAACAATAATAGTAACAATAATAGTAACAACAATCGCGACCAACGAGATAATCGTGGAAACGGACAAAAAAGTGGGGGTAAAGACGGGCAAAAAGATAATCAAAACAATCGCGGAAATCGAGTAAATGATAAAGCCATTGATTTAGGTACTATTCAACAATTGCGCTCACAAGTAACGACCGAAGCACCAAAACCTACCGCGCCCAAGCCAACAGGCCCAAAGGTTTTAGGTAAAATAAATTTGGAGCGTGTAGAAAAAGACCTCTCGCCTGAAGAACGTAAAAAACGCGAACGCGACCGCCGTGAACGCGAGCGAAAAGAACGCTCAACCGTAGAAAAACAGCGCGTTGCTGTTTTGGAGCAACAACAACGCGAAATAGACAAGCAAAAAGAGGAGATTAAACGCCAACAAGACGAAGTTATACGCCAAAAAGGGATAGAGGAAAAACGCCAAAAAGAAGAGGATTCGGTTATAAAAGCAACGGATTCGGCAAAACGCTATCAATTGACGGGTACAAAAGTCGTTGGACGCATCGAGCTTACTCCAGAACCTGTTAAATTAACGGCAGAGGAGAAAAAGAAAAAACGCAAACGCAAAAAAGTAGCCATCGGTGGTACAGGCGAAGGAGTACCAACGGTTGTTGCGACCGACGGTACACAAAGCCGCCCAGCAGGACAAGGCGGCCAAAACCGCCCAGCGGGACAACAAGGTGGCCAAGGCGGCCAAAACCGCCCAGCAGGACAACAAGGTGGACAAGGCGGCCAAAACCGCCCAGCAGGACAGCAAGGTGGTCAAAACCGCCCAGCAGGACAAGGTGGTCAAAACCGCCCAGCAGGACAAGGTGGCCAAAACCGCCCAGCAGGACAGCAAGGTGGCCAAAACCGCCCAACAACTCCAGCTAAACCAAATGTACCTACCGAAGTTTCTAAAAAAGATGTAGCTGACCGTATCCGCACTGCGCAAGCAGCCATGAGCGGCGCAGGTAAAAATAAACGCCAAAATATTCGCCGCGACAAACGCGATAAACACCGCGAACGTCAAGCCGAACAAGATGCCGCCGCACAAGATAACGGCATTTTGGAAGTAACAGAATTTGTTTCGGCAAACGAGTTGGCGAGCCTTATGAACGTCCCTGTCAATGACGTAATCACATCGTGTATGAATTTGGGCTATATGGTAAGTATAAACCAACGTTTAGATGCCGAAATTATCGAAATTATTGCCGAAGAGTTTGGTTTTACCGCCAAATTCCAGAATACAAAAGAAGAGGAGGAAGAAGAACTCGACTTATTTGTTGATGACCCTGATGACGTGATTGTTCGTGCGCCAATTATTACGGTGATGGGACACGTTGACCACGGAAAAACATCACTCCTCGATTTCATTCACAAACAGAATGTCATGACGGGTGAAGCAGGCGGTATCACACAGCACTTAGGTGCCTACGAAACCTACGTTGGCGAAGGCGAAGAACGACGCAAAATTACGTTCTTGGATACGCCTGGTCATGAAGCCTTTACGGCTAT
>JBEEMU010000247.1:0-7485 GCA_041192485.1 Bacteroidota bacterium
TCGCTTTTTTGAAGAAGCAGCCAACGACCCGAATGTAACGAGCATCAAAATTACGCAATACCGAGTGGCCGAACGCTCGCGCATCATGGAAGCTCTCATAAAAGCGGCGAAAAGCGGAAAAGAAGTGATGGCTTTCGTAGAAATAAAAGCGCGTTTTGACGAAGAAACCAACCTTCGCTGGGCGCAACAACTCAAAGAAGCGGGCGCGAAAGTCTTGTTTAGTCAGCCAGGCGTGAAAGTACACGCCAAAATAGCCATCGTTACACGCAAAGAAGGAAATACAAGCCGCGATTATTGCTACCTAAGCACAGGCAATTTTAATGAAAAAACGGCGCGTATTTACGTCGATTTGGGCTTGCTCACCGCCGATACTGCTTTCGCAAAAGACATTCAGCAGCTTTTTAATTCGCTCAACAACCGCAAAAGCACCTTCAATTACCGCAAACTTTTGGTCGGACAAGCCAACTTGCAAAGCACCTTGCATAAATTTATAGATGCCGAAATTGCTCGCGCCGAACGCGGCGAAGACGCTTATATCCTCTTGAAAGTCAATAGTATAGAAGACCAATCGTTTATACAACACCTCTATAAAGCATCGCAGGCTGGCGTGAAAATCGACTTGATTGTGCGCGGAATATGCGCCGTAAAAGCAGGCGTAAAAGGCTTGAGCGAAACTATCAATATTATCAGCGTCATCGACCGCTTCCTGGAGCATCACCGCGTTTATTGGTTCGGAAATGGCGCAAAACCCTTGCTCTACTTGGCTTCCGCCGATTGGATGACCCGCAACCTGCAACACCGCATCGAAACAGCTTTCCCGATAGAAAACGACAACCTCCGCACCATCATCTTCCATTTAATCAATTTGCAACTACGCGACAACTGTAAAGCGCGTATTTTAACGCCATCGTTTAAAAATCAATACAGAACTGACGACGAGTTGCTCCTGCGGTCGCAGCTAGAAACCTATAAATATTTGCAAAGCCTATAAAAACATGAATCACCTCGCACACGCTTTTTTGGGTAAAAACGACGACGAATGGATAGTCGGCAACTTCATCGCCGATTATGCCCGCGGCGCAGTGGAAGCCCTGCCTTACACCGTCGGTATAAAAAAAGGGATTGAAATGCACCGCGCCATCGATAATTTTACCGACACGCACGATGCCATACACGCCGCCTGCGCATTCCTACACGCTTCGCAGCATAAATACGCGCCGATTGTCATCGACGTTTGTTTCGACTATTTTATAGCAACCGATTGGGCGCGGCTTTCGCCAAATAACTCCTTGAACGACTTTAACACCCAGATAGTAAAGGTCTTGCAAGCGCATTATGATGTGTTGCCGCCTGCTTTTCAAAAACGCCTGCCGATGATGATACAAAACAATTTTTTGGTGCATTATGCAAAATACGACGGGCTGCAATTTGCCTTCGAATCGTTAGCAAAACGCACTAAATACGATAATAAATTACTGACCGCCTTAGACGATTTTAAACAAAATGAAGCCGCTTTGAAAGCTATTTTTGAAACCTTTTTCCCCGAACTACAAGCATTTATCGCCTCCAATTATTAAATTAAAAAATGGCTACATTTCCCACACTTTTAAATCCCTCCGCCTCTGTGCGCGATTTGCTACATAAATACACCAACGAACATTCGCGTTTTTTGGTCATCAATAATCAATTGGTTCACTACCGCGATGAGGGCGCGGGCGAAATACCAATTGTCTGTCTGCACGGGGCGTTCTCTTCGCTGCACACGTTTAACGGGTGGGCGAAAAACCTAACCGACACTTACCGCTTGGTGCGCTACGACCTGCCAGGTTTCGGTTTGTCAGGCCCTAACCACGCAGGCGATTATTCCATCGAAACCCATATAAATTATTTAGCCGAATTACTGGATATTCTTAAAATAAAAGAATGTTATCTGGTCGGAAGCTCTTTGGGCGGCTGGGTAGCGTGGGAGTTCGCGCTCGTACACCCCGAACGGGTCAAAAAACTAGTATTAATAGATGCAGCGGGCTTTTTAGATGCCGAAAGCGTACCAACCCCTTTTGTAATGGCGCGTATTCCGCTCGCCGGCAAGGTTATGCAGATGGTTATTCAGCGCGAAACCGTCGACCTTTTTTTACGCCAAGTTTACCACAATCAAGATAAAATAACCGATAGACTCATCGACCGTTATTACGAACTATTCTCCCGCGTGGGCAATCAAGAGGCATTTGTTCGCTTCGTCAATCAACGCTTCAAAGACCATACGCGCCGCCTTCGCACCTTAGACATTCCTACCTTAGTGATGTGGGGCGAGCAAGACGGCTGGCTTTCGGTGCGCAATGCCGACCGATTTCTGAAACTCTTGCAGCAAGCCGAAGGCATTATTTATCAACACGTCGGACACGTCCCGATGGAAGAAATACCCAAACAAACCGCACAGGATTTGCGCGAGTTTTTAGAACATTGATTTTTGTAAGTGCCTACAGCAAAAAAAAACAGCTCCACATAACTTGTCAGATAACCAAAGGTTTGAAGTACATTACATTAAATTAAATTAAATTAAAAAAGGCAAGTTTGACGATAGTCAAACTTGCCTTTTTTTAATTGTTTTTATTTTGCAACTTTTACTTTTGTTTTTTTTATCCGCGCAAACCGTGCCGATAGCTTTTGGTAAGCAGCATCTGCGTTGGCTACTTTGCTTTTTTGCGCAAGCTTTACGAGGTCATAAATGCGCAAAGCCATCGTAAAGGCATCGCTCCCTGCGGCGCGTTTTGCGCGCTGCACTTCCGATAAGATGCTTTGAAGGTCGCGCTCTATATTGTCCATGGCTGTCCAAAGGGCAATATCTTTTGCCATTTCGATGGAGTTTACAAACCCCCCTATCATACCAGGGCCATCTGCGCTGTTTAGGATAGCGTAAGCATCTTCGGAAAAAGCCTTATTCGCTACGTCCATAGATACTTTGACTGAAACACTGGTCGGGTCGATGTTATCGACAAATGCCATGGTGGTTTTCAACACACCAATTGAATTAGCGACGCTTTGTATTTCAGCAGTAGTTAGCTCGTGGCTAACTAAATTCTGAATTGCAGACATACTTTTTTAATTAAATTTTAACTGTTAAACTATAAATATGAAATATAAATTTTATCATTTTTAACAAAAAAAACAAAATAAGGTTCATTTTAATTAATTTTTCATACTTTTAGTACCAACGTTCATACTTTTTAGATGAACGTTCATGCTTTTAGTACCAACGTTCATACTTTTAGTACCAACGTTCATGCTTTTAGTACCAACGTTCATACTTTTTAGATGAACGTTCATACTTTTAGTACCAACGTTTATACTTTTTAGATGAACGTTCATCCTTTTAGTACCAACGTTCATACTTTTTAGATGAACGTTCATACTTTTAGTACCAATATTTTTATTTTTTTGCTAAAAAAACACCTTTTATTAGTAAATGTTGTAAAAACATCAAATAGTAAGTAAATCGCTGCTTTTTTGAACCAAATAAGGCATATTAGTTTTTAGCATCTATATCTTAGGTGTTTCTTAGATGTCTTATGGGGGTTCAAAATCAACTAAAAAAGGGTTTCTACCAAAAACAACTTACTTCTTCTTCGGCAATTTCCAGTTATAATTCAGCATTTGCAAAATAAGCCCACCAAGGCCGTTAAGTGGCCGTTCCGAATTGCTGAGAATGACAACAGCGGTGCGCGTTTCGGGGACAAACGCGGTGTAGCAACGGAAGCCGTCGGTTACGCCGCTATGCACAATCACGTTTGGAAACTTTTTCATTATCGCCACACTATGCCAGCCTAAAGCCGTTTCAATGCCTTCTTTATCGGCTTTGTGTTGCGCGGTTCGCGCCAAAACTAAGGAGGCGCGGAAGTCGGTCGGCGTGTCAAATTGTAGGCGCGTCCAGTGCAATAAATCCGTCACCGTCGATTTCAAGCCTAATGAGCCTTCAAAAGAGCGAAACTCCCAGGCTGCTACGGGCTGCCCAATCATGCTATGCCCTTTCGGAAGGCGTAGTTTTTGCAGGCTATCTAAGTTGATGCGAGTGTCGGTCAAGCCTAAGGGCTTACCTATCTTTTCTTGCAACAAGGCTTCATAACTACCTGCTTTATAAATAGTTACTAAGGCTTGCGCCAAAATATCATAGCTTAAATGCGAGTAGTTATACTTGTCGAAAGGGGCAGTGCGGAGGCGGTAGGTCGACAAAAAGGCTCGTTCGTCGTCGGCCGTGTAGTTTTTATACAAATTATTAAAGCCGTCTTCTTTGTTGCCAATATTATACGGAAATTTGGGCAAACCCGCCGTATGCGTTGCCAAATCCAAAAATCGGATAGGTTGATTATTAAATTCGGGCAATTTATAGCCTTTCGGCAAATACTTTTCCACGGTATCCGTCAGTTTTATTTTCCCTTCGGTAACGGCTTGCGCCAAGAGGGTAGCGGTAAAAACCTTGGTGACCGAGCCTATTTCAAACTCCGTTTTATCGTTCGGCGCAGGCGACTTCTTATCGAGTTCGAGCGAGCCATAATGAAAGGTGTAGGTAGAGTCTTGCATCAATACACCGATAGTGAGGCAGGGCGTTTGTTTAAAATCTATCTCCACTTCGTAGCGAAGCAGTTTGTCTATCATGGTCTTCACCGCCGTTTTATTATTCTGTGCGGCGGCTGTTTGCGCAATAGCGAAAAGAAGGACGAAATAAAAACTTGTTTTTTTCATTTGTTTTTTTAAAAAGGATAATTTAAGGCTAAATTGAAAAACGGACTTGTTAGGTGCCCAAACCAGTCGGGTGCGTCGAGTTGCCGCCAATGACTTGCCGACTGGCGAATACTTAGCGGAATAGCGGCATTATCCACGTCGATATACTCGTCGGCATATTTATTATTGGCATCGAAGGTTGTGCGCTGCAAATAGGGGTAGCGCACCGCCCACGCAAAGTCGCCGCGCACGAGAAAGTAGGAGAAATCGAGACGCAAACCGATGCCTGCGCCTACGGCGAGTTGATCCCAGAAAGTGCCGATATTAAACTTTGCTTTATTAGGATATACAGCGGCTGACGATGACGACCACACATTTCCCGCATCTATAAAGGCAGCCAATTTGAACATTTGTGTCAGCGGCATACGGTATTCCAAGCTCATTTCTAACTTAGAATCGCCCGTTTGATAGCCCGACTTTGCGTCGATAGCTTTCGGGGAAGCACCTGGCCCGATGCGGCGAATATTCCAAGCTCGAATACTATTGGCTCCGCCCACGAAAAACTGTTTGCTAAACGGCAATTCGGTGCCTTCCGAGTTGCCATAGGGCAGGCCGAAGCCTGCGGCAAAGCGAAAAGCGAGCAGGTTTTTATTAAAATTGCGGTAAATCCGAATATCTGGCTCGATGCGCACAAACTGTGCAATAGGCGTGGTATCTATTTTTATCGTTTTATTAACCGTCTTGCCTAAGAGCCAAGTAAGGTTGCCCGAATCGTCTAAACCGCCCTTGAAAACCCACGAAATAGTCTTGTTTTTCATCACAGGCGTATAAGTAAACGTATAATTGGAGCCAATAATGTACTGGTCGGCAAGGCTTTTCTTTAAAAACTCGTTCTGCTCTATGAGGTTTTGACTCACTTTGATATTTTGCAAAGCGACGAAAATCGGGTTATATTGGTGGCGTTTTGTGGCCACTTCATACCAATCCCAGCCTGCCGAAGCCGAAAAGGTTTCGGAGCGAAACTCGGTGGTGATGCCGTTGCTGATATTAAAAGCGTTCTGTTTATTGTAGTCGATGGCATAGCGCGTTTTCGCTCGATTGCGCACTTCGTTGTCTTTCACGTCGATAAATGGAATGTATAAACGCGGCAAAATCAGCTCGGCTTGGCTGTGGAAATTGAGGTCTTTTTTACTGTCCCACTCCTTGAATGTGGCAACGCTGATGCCCAAATCGGAGTTTACCTCCATCAGAATATTCAACTGCTCGGCACCGCCAAAGGTATTCCGATTGCGAAAAGACGGCCCCACCGCAACATTGAGTTTTTCATTATTAAAAACCGAATTTCGCACATCAAAGTCTATCCCCCCGTCCCAGCGTTTGGCAGGCGTGAGGCGAATGGTGCAGTCAATTCGCTTGATGTCGGCCGAATCGGCATTATCAAACTTTATTTCCGTAAACTTATAAATACCGATTTCGCGCAAGCGTTTCAAGGTTTTGTCAAAATCATCTATTTTAAAGAGCGTGTTTTTTTCGAAATAAAAAAAGCGTTCCAATATCTTTCGTTTCAAAAAGGGCTGCTTTCGCTCATAAAAATCGATGCCTTGATAGTTGATAATCGTATCGTAGTCGGGCGGATTGTGTGCGTCTATATCGCCATATACTTTCACATTGTGCAAGGCGTATTTGTAATAACGCTGCATAGTATCCACTTTTATCCGCACATTGCTTAGGGGCAAACCGCGCACCGTATCGCCCTCAAAGGCAATAGAGCTTGGTGCAACATAGAAATAGCCGTTGTTTTTCAACATTCGCGCAATATTAGTGCGCTCATGCTCAAAGTTTTTCTGGCTGATGACGGTTCCGCGCTTCAAACTGGTGTTGTCGCGTATCAAGTCTTCTATATCGGGGTTGTTGGTGAGTACCGACAGCGAATCAAGCGTATAGGGTTTGTTTAGTTTAATGGTGTAATTATGGGCCGCTAATCCACGTTTTCGCAGCTTGTCTAAAATGGTGGTATCGCGTTTATACGTCACTTTCGCATTGAAATAGCCTTGCAAATACAAGTAATTCCGCATCGATATTGCCGATTTTCGGAGCAAAAACGTGTCGGAAATAACAGGCGGTTCGCCGCCTTTACGGATTGCCCATCGGCGGATTTTGGAGGTGTCGCGGCTCGGAAAACTGGCGGCATTATAGAGCCACAGCCGCACAGGCAGCCAAATTGTCCGCGAATTAGGCTTTTGTTTGGTGTATTCGTCTAATTCGTATTGCCACTGCTTTACTTCGTCGCGGCTGCTGACATCTGCGAATTTGTAATTGTTTTTTTGTAATAAAAACTGGTCGTTATTTACATGAAGCAACGCAATCTGGCTACAAGATGCGAAAAGCACCGCGCAAACCAGCATAAAAAGGCATTTAGACATTTTTAGACATTAGATGTTTAGAACGTTGGACTTTTAGAACCTTGGGCTTTTAGAATAATAGATTTGTCATTGTTTAGGTCTGCGGTTTAACTTGATGATATTCCAAATGGGCTGTAAGCCTTTAAAATAAAGAGGTTTATAGCATTTAAGTTTGCAAAAGGTATATATCGCAACCACGAATGGGGTTTAATATGAATAGCCGTAGGTGCAACCTACGCGCAAATGTTGTGTTTACAGAACCCCGAAGTGGGTTCAACTTCTATTTTTAAGCTAATTTTACAGGTTGAACCCTTTTAGGGTTCTGAAAACACGCTTTCAACTCCGTAGGTTTGTACCTACGGCTATT
>JBEEMU010000248.1:0-2815 GCA_041192485.1 Bacteroidota bacterium
ACTAAAACGGGGCCATATTTTTCTATTTGTATTTCAAGCCCTGCCAAACTCATGCCTGCGGTAAGCGGTTGCGGCGCGTTTAGGTTGTCTATTGTCGCAAAGCCGAAGGTTTCTATGGTGCCAAAACTTTGCACTATTTTCCAGTCCATCGCATAAAAAAACTTGGCGGTGCTTTCCTGTAAAGCATTTCCGTAGGAAATAAAGAATTTGACGGTTTTGGCATTTTTTCGTTTGAGTGTTTCGCGTTGCGATTTATAAAAATCATGCTTTTTCCGCAAAAACCAGCCAATCGGATTGCCGTCTAATTGGAGTTCGGCAATGCGCAAACCGTTTTCCAAAGTCCAATTAGAAAAGCTACTTTCGGTCATGCCCATGGTGAGATGGCTGCAAAGCGATTCGTAATATTCGGCAGGCAGGCAGGTAAAATCGGCTTCGGTGATTTCCCATTGCGCCTGTACGGAGCGAGCGGCGATAGGCTCGGCGATGACCATTGTTTTACCATAATATAAAATAAGATAGAAGCCCATCATGCGTTCATATATGTCGTTGAAGGTGTGCATTACAGGGTATCGTTTGATATTTTTGCCTGTTTCTTCGTCGAAACCTAAGCGGTTGCCGATGCTTCGGATTGCCGAAAGGCAGTTGCCGTGTGTGAAAACCACGCCGCGCCGTTGTATTTTGCCTTCGGGCAAAAGCGGGTATAAGATGCAAAGCGGCGAAGCGGCGGTTTTATTGTCGCGTATCAAATGCACGTTGCCGAGCGCATTGATTTGCGTCGGGAAATTTATCATCCAGTAAAACGGCACCATCCACTCGTCTTCGAGTTCAATCTCTTCTAACACAATGACTTTGCGCACACTTTTTAATTGGCTGCGCAAGGCTACTAATGCGTCTAACTGCGTTTTTGTGGCCACAAAAACGTATTTTGCCTGCAAATCATTTATCACCCAAACCGCATCTGGCGTTTCTGTTTCCATTGCCAACGGAGTAATGATGCCGCCCGAAAGCGTTGCGCCCAAGTCCACCCAAATCTGTTCGGGTGAGTTCGGCATCCAGACGACTACGCGGTCGTCGGCGGCAATTCCATCGGTCATCAAATAATTGACAATCGTATATACTTGGTGGCTCAACTGTCGGTAAGTGTTGCGTTCGCTTCGGCTGTCTTTTGTGTAGTCGAGTGCAATAGCGTCGCGGCTTTTCACAAAGTTGTGCATCAACACTTCGTTGAGGTTTTGGAATTCTGTGGTCATCTTTTGCCCGTAAGGGTTATATATATATTTTAAAAAAAGGTGTAGAGGAAATATAGAGAAAATATAGAAGAAATATAGAAAAGGTGAAAAGAAAATCGTAAAATCAAGCGTCAATACCGAGCCAGCTTAGGGTGCTTTTCGAGTTGATATTTGCTAAATCGGTTTCAGAAAGGTTCATTTCGTCCATAAATTTGCCCATTTGGAGGTCGCCCAGCGGAAACGGGTAGTCGCTGCCCAAGCAAATTTTATCGGAGTGTTGCATACTCATAATAAATTGGAGGGTTGCTGCGTCGTGTGTGATGTTGTCTATCCAAAAGCGATTGAGGTAATTGCGCGGATTGACGGGGTTGTCGATGGCCACCAAGTCGGGGCGGCAATTGAAGCCATGCTCTATTCTGCCAAGTGTAGCGAAAAAGGAGCCGCCTGCGTGAGAAAAGCAAACGCGGAGTTGTGGGAACTTATCAAAAATACCCCCAAAAATCATGCTGCACATTGCGCGGCTGGTTTCGGCAGGCATTCCTACCAGCCAAGGCAGCCAGTATTTGGCGATATACGCTTCGCCCATCATGTTCCACGGATGCACCATGACTGCCATTCCGAGCTGCTCGCAAGCCTCCCAAAGCGGGTAAAACTGCGGCTCGTGCAGGTTTAGGTCGTTGATATTCGAGCCTATTTGAACGCCTTTTAAGCCTATTTTTTTGCAACGCGCCAACTCTTTCACCGAAAGCTCGACGGATTGCATCGGCAATGTTCCCAAACCAATATACTGTTCGGGGTATTTTTGAACGGTTGCGGCAATGTCATCATTTAGAAATTCGGCTACTTGCAAGCCGTGTTCGGGTTGCGCAAAATAAGCAAAAAGCACGGGAATGGTGCAAACAACTTGCTTTTGCACGCCCAAACGAGCATATTCCTCGATGCGAAGTTCGGAATTCCAGCAGTTTTCTTCAATTTCTCGAAAAAACTTTTTACCCATCATCATTCGCGCAAAGCCCGCTCGGTGATGTTCTAAATGAATAAAACCTCCATAACCAAATTCGGCTGTCCAGTTCGGCAGTTCCTTCGGCATGAGGTGGGTGTGCATATCGATTTTCATGCGGCAAAGATACGTTTTTTTGCTCGTTCCTTTTGGTATTATTTTATATATAAAGCATAAAAAATATTTTTTAAACGATTTTTAAATGATTTTTACGGAATAAACGCCTGCGGCAAAATAAACGCTATTATAAACACCTCAAAACGTTGTATTTTACAGGGGTTTAAAATGGTGATTATTTATACTCTACTACTTAATTAATACGCTGCAATTTGTATAAGATTTGTCTATTTGTGAAATAAAGACGCATTTTTTGAATTTTAGCTAAAAATTCTATTTTATATTAATACGAAATATTTTTTATAACAAGAGCAAAAAAAATTACACAAAAAAAAGTATAAAATATTGATAATCATTTTTTTATAAAAAAAACAATTCAACAAAAGTATAAAATTGTTATTACGCAGTTTCAAAAAATAGTTTACCTTTGCTCCATACTTTTTATTTTCAAACCATTCCATTTATCATG
>JBEEMU010000249.1:0-2830 GCA_041192485.1 Bacteroidota bacterium
ACACGAAGAGCATTCGCGCCATATATTGACGAATGCTGAACGGCATTTGGGGCAAAACTGGCTGCTGAATATCGATTTGTCTGACTTTTTTCACCATGTAGATATTAATCGAGTGCAGGCATTTTTGCATCAAAAGCCATTTCACTTGAATCATCATGCCGCGTTGATAGTGGCGCAACTGTGTACACATAACGGCAGATTGCCGATGGGCGCACCGACATCGCCTGTTTTGAGCAATTTTGCCTGCGGAGGCATGGATGCGCTGCTAACGGAGATTGCTAATCAGCAAGATTTGGTATATACGCGCTATGCTGACGACATGACGTTTAGTAGTAAAAAGAAAATTTCTAGTCGATTGATTTTGCAATTAAAAGATGCCATCAACAATAGCAAATTTATAGTAAATGAGCAAAAAGTGCATTTAACGCATCGGCGCGATTTGCCCGAGATAACGGGTTTGATATTGCATAAAAAGCGTGTGGATATTGCACCGTCTTTGCTGCGCAATATTCAAAAGCAATTAGTGTTAATCAATGCTTTTTCGCAGGTGCAAATCACGCCTCACGATGGGTTATACTCGCCCGATTTGCCAAAAGAGGTATTGAATAAGCTGCGGGCAACGGTTCACGGGCAATTAAACTTTGTGGGTTTTGTAAAGGGTAAAACCTCGAAATTATACCAAAAGTTATCGAAAAAGCTAGAAAAAATAGTTGTTTCGGCTTAAATAGCCTGAAATTTTTGGTGTTTTTCCATAAATTTGTCGTACATTTGCAATATTTTATTAAAAAAAGAATCACACATCAAAAAAAGAATATGGTCATACGTATATTAACGGTGGTTTTTGTGGGCGATATAGCGCGTTCCGAGCTGTCGGCGTTTCGGGGAGCTATGGCAGAAAAGGCGGGTTTGGAACACGAGTTGTTTCACAATCACAATAATGCGGAAGGTGCGGCTACGGGCTATCATTATCGCTACCCGCTCATACAGTACAAGTTGTTAGGCAAACAGCCTACCTTGGTTTGTGTGAACGAGGGCATCGAGGGGTTGCAGGTGTTTTTTGGGCAAGCCGACTGGACGTTGACGATGCGCGGCAGACCGATAGCCTTGCGCATCGCCGATATGCAGTTGCAAACGTTTAGCCCTTCGGTTGCGGCGGGTTTGCAACATCGCTACCGCCTCGTGGACTGGCAGGCGCTCAACCAAAAAAACTATGCAGACTATAAAGTCTTAGATGGTTTGGTGGCGCAAACGGCGTTTTTGCAAAAAAAACTAATAGGCTGTATCATTGCGTTTGCAAGCGGTATTGACTGGTTTATAGAAACGCCTATCGAGGTTATTATCACGGGTTTTGCTGCACATTCGCGCAACTATAAGCAAAAAACGGCGGTCATGACGTTTGATGTGCAGTTTAAAACGAATGTGCAGCTTCCGCTCGGTATCGGTATCGGCAAGGGCGCGTCGCTCGGGTTCGGCGTGTTGGCGTGTGGTTGAGTATGGCAACAACCTCCGCTTTACCTAAAAAAATCGTGTCAATCGCGTAGCATCGAAGTATTTGTAGAAACTATTGCGAAAAGGTAGTTCAGGTGCATCGCATCGAAGTATAAAAAACCTTGTATTTATTAGATTACGCTGCTATGCACCTTCATTTTATCGTCTATTGTCCTTAACTCAAAGACTGCTATTCAACTGTCGGCATATAGCCGTAGCCTACGGCGGTTTTCGCGCCGATGCCGTGGTTTTCTAAAGCATTTTTGAGCCAGTATTTTACCATTTCCAAAATAGGCATTGTTTGATTGCCTAATGTTATTATTTCATTAATTTTCCCTTTGCGCAAGCCAAAATTAAAGGTAAAACTCGTGCCTTCTACGGTCAAAAACGTAATAGGTACGGGCGAAAGATAGTCGGCAGGCGGTGTTTTTGCATCGCTATCGCCATAATAATCGCCATAATGCGGAGTCATTACATCTATTTTTACTTTTAGGTTTTGAGTGGGAAAAGCATCAAAAAATACGAAATCGCCAATACGGTCGCCGAGGTCTTTGATATTTAAAGCGTCGGCTTTTATTTTATAATAAGATTTAAAATCGTGTTTTTCGCTATTCAAACCCTCTACTTTACCCTCGCCGCTACAACCGAAAATATCGCAAAATGTTTTATCGCGCAAAGCCTTCACTTCGTTATTTTCAAATTCGTTCATAATAATCCAACTGCGCAACACGCCTTTTACGCTGCTGGCAGGAATATAGGGAATGCCATAAACCGGGTGCAACAACATACCTGTTTCATAGACAGATGCCGTGCCAAGCCCGATAGCAAGGCGCGAATTTGGGTGCAAACTTGTGGCTATACAGTCGTTTTCGGCGCAAACGGCGGCAGCGTAAGCCGTTTGACGTTTTTGCAAGTCGGTTAGTAACTTTGCATCAAATGTGAAATTATCAATAGCCGTTTTGCGACTTAAAGTCGCGTGTTCGTCCTTTTTTTCTTTGAGGCTGTATTTTTTGAGCTTCAAATTGGTATCAAACAAAAAACCTTCGGGCTTATTGAGGAGGAGAGCGAAATTGGTTTCCTTGCTTTTTACATTCAAAACTTTTGGTTTAAAGTTGATTACTAAGTTGTTCGCATTACTATTTTGTGATACTTGATTATGATTATTACGCGGGGTATTATCACGATGCGGCAGTGGATTACCACCTCGTTGTTTTGACAAAAATGCAGAAAACTCACCATCAAACCTGTTATGTGGTTTAATATTTTCCACGTTTACTTCTTGCCCTATACTTATGATAATGCCTGCATCTACTAATTTATCTTTATGTATCGTGATTTTTGT
>JBEEMU010000250.1:0-3166 GCA_041192485.1 Bacteroidota bacterium
TCGTACACGGCAGGTGTATTTCGCGCTATCAATGTGGTAAACGAGGCTTCTGTTTTGCATTGCGATGATTTTATTCGTGATGGTTTGAAAAAACCAGATTTTCGTCTGCCCGAAGTGCTGAAAAACCAAGTGTATTACCAACTGTCATTTAATGTGCTATTGGACGATGGCGGTTTTGAGCCTGACGCGCTCTTTGTGCATAATCGTTTTTACACGCTGCCCGACGAAATCACTTGTTTGCCGAATGGCTGGCAGTTTCCTTTGGATTTGGTGGCGCGTCAGCCGCACTGCAAATTTACGCCAAGCGTAGGTAGCGAGTACGTTTTCAACACCATCAATTACCACGACATCAAAGGCGGCTCACAGTTGGCTAACCGCGTGACATTCAGCGTTTTTGCTATTTATATTCCTGCTTTGAGCATGATGTTATTGTATAATTAAAACTTTCATCGGGTTGGAGCGGTCGCTTCGGCACTGTTTCAACCCGTTTTTTACTCATTTTTAAATAAATTTTGCTATGCAAAATACCAAACTTTCGTATTTGGACGATACCTATAATTTCGCTGCCTTAGTGAATGTACAGGAAATAGGCAGCGATGAAAAAGGTCATTTCTTGATTTTTGACCAAACAATATATTACCCTGGTGGTGGTGGGCAGCCCAAAGATTTTGCACATCTTTCGTTTCAAAATAAAACGGAAACGGCTATCATTGGTGCGGATTTTAATGGCGGCTTGGTCAAGCATTATATCGCAGGCGAAAATCCGTTTAAAGCAGGTACACAACTTGCTATGATGGTGGCGCAGGAACAGCGTCTATTATACGCTACCTATCATACCGTAGGGCATTGGATAGCCTCAATTGTCTGCGAAAATATCCGTTTGCCTTTTGTGCCGCAAAAAGGCTACCATTACACTGATGGCGCGTATATTGAGTTTGACGGCGACAAATCGTTGATTACAGACGATATTTTGCACGATATTGACTATGCGATGCGCATTGATCGCCAAGCGCAACTCGGTATAAAAACGGAAATTATCAATGCTGTAACAGATAGCGAGCGTTTGAAAAACGCGCAAATCCCCGATAATTTCAAACCGCACCCCGATAAACCTTTGCGCTTAGTGACCTTTGATGATTACAAAAGTGTGCCATGTGGCGGGACTCACTTGCGCAGTATTAAAGAAATAAAATCGGTATCGCTTTCTAAAATAGCGGTTAAAAATGGTAAAATACGAGTCAGTTATGGCTGTGAGATGTGGGCATTGGCTCCTGTGTAAACATAAAGCGCACAAACAGATTTTCGGGTCTGTTTGTGCGCTTTTTAGTCGTGTAAAAAACTATTGCGATGTAGGCTGCGATGTGGGTTTTATGTAATGTGGTATAGCAGCGAAAAGTGCGATACCTACGGCATCGTATGCCCTTTTTCTACTGTTTTTCTACCAACTGCTACGCAGGTTCACTCCGTTCATCTACGGCATTTAGCCAACTACCCGATAATTCCAAAAAAAAAGGTCAATCCTGTCAAAACAAATCTTGTTCTGCGGTCATTATTTACGAGAGTAAGCGCAACACATTTGCCTTGTTTGCCTTGCTTATCGGCAAAACTTGCGCACAGATACACACACTATCCATATCGAAAGACGAAACAAAGGCTTTATTGATAATAAACGAGCGGTGAGTGCGGATAAAATCCGAATCGGCGAGTTTGTCAAAAATGCTTTGTAGTGCGGTGCGTACCAAATACGTTTGCGCATCGGTGTGTATTTTGGTATAAATCTGGTCGGCTTCCAAATACAAAATGCTTCTAATATCTATTTTTATGAAAGTCTTTTGTGGCTTGATAATAGCAAAGCCATGCTGCACCAAAAAGACTTCTTTGCTATCTTCTGCAAGGAGGTTTAGGTCGTCTGACCTTGTATTTTTGCTGTCGCGGAGGCTGAATGGCGCTGCCGCAGTGCGCTGTGCGCTACAATTGACGAGTGCCATTTCTATAGCGATAAGCAACGATGCTTCTTGGTAAGGCTTGAGCAAATAAGCCGATGGCAACACCTGCTTGGCTCGCTCTATAAAGGCTCTGCCCGACATTGCCGTCAGGAAAATAATTGGAATATTGGAGCAGGCGCGTATCGCTATCGCTAGCTCTATACCATCGATATCGCCTTTGATATTGATGTCTAAAAGCACCAAATCCACCTTAAATGCCTCAAATACTTTTAGGGCATCGCTACCATTATTGTAGGTGCCAACTACGCTATAACCGCTTTCTTGCAGTTGCTCCTTCAGGTCTAAGGCAATGAGGGCTTCGTCTTCTACAATCAGAATTTTTAATTTTTCCATTTTAAATTTTGGGGATTTAACACAATCAAAAACACACCAAAATGGCTACCTGCTACCCGCGTTTGCGGTCAAATTAAACGAATAACCGTTATTGTACTCAACCGTTGTTGTTGCGTTTAGGTCTGACGACAGCGATTGTATGAGTTTTGTGCCAAAGCCTGTGCCTTGCGGCGAAACGTTCGGCACTTGCAAACCATTGTCACGCACTTGGATTTTCAGCCCTTTTTCGTTTTCTATCGTTACCCACAGCATCGGTGCAGGATTGTTCGGAAAGGCGTATTTAAAGGCATTCGTCAGCACTTCATTCAGCATCAAACCTATCGGAACGGCATTGTCAATATCGCAACACAAGGGCTTAATACTTAGATGTAGCGTATAAGTGTCGGCAGTATAGCCATACGAACGCGCCAAATGCGCCACCAAATCCTCTACATATTCTAACATATTGAGTTCTGTAATGTCTTCGTTCATATACAAACGCTGATGAATGATAGACATTGCTTCTATCCTCAATTTGCCCTCTTTGATGCTCTTGCGCGCCTTTTCATCTTGTACCGAACGCGCCTGAATATTGAGCAAACTGGACACAATCTGCAAATTGTTCTTCACACGATGGTGCAGTTCACGTATCAGCACCGTCAATTTATCTGCCTGCACTTGTATTGTTTGCTTCGCTGTTTGTTGTTTTTTGTATAAATAAATAATGGCAGAAAGTGCCAATAAGGCTAAAAATAAGCCGCCTAAAAGCCAATAATTCTTAGTTTTCTCATAGCGTTTTTCAATATTGAGTGCCTCTATTTGAAAATCTTTTTGCGTAATATCTAGCT
>JBEEMU010000251.1:0-4014 GCA_041192485.1 Bacteroidota bacterium
AAAAAATAGATTGTTCTTTGAAATAAAAAGCCTAAAATTTTCTTAAAATCCATATTTATCTAATTTTTAACTGTTTATTTCTATATGAATAAATTTATATTTTGCTTTATCACAATCGTATTTACAAGTGTCAATATGTTTGCACAAACCCCCGATGGACAGTACACTGTTCAAGTGGCAGCCTTCGACACGCCTGCACCGAGTTTCTATTTTTTCAACTTGGGTAGTATAAAAACATTCCTGCGAGTGGATCCGCGTGGTGTTTACCATTACAACACTCAAAAATTCACTAAAAAAGCAGAGGCGGAAGCAATGCTTCAAAAAGTGCAAGATGCAGGGTTCAAGTTTGCTCGTATTGTAGATGAATTGGGCGACGATATGAAATGTGCAGCGAGCTGCGAAAAAGGCAGCGATTTAGTAAATTTGCGTCACATTTTCTTCGATTTTGACCGCGCCGACTTGCGTTTAGACAGCAAGCAACAACTCGAACGTTTGCAAGTTTTACTGCGACAACACCCAGAGTGGTCGGTTGAGCTGCGAGCGCACACCGACAGCAAAGGCACTGATGCTTATAATAACGCGCTTTCAAAACGCCGTGCCGACCGTAGCAAAAACTATTTGGTGGGGCTGGGCATTGCGGCAAGCCGTATTCGCACCGCCATCTTTGGCGAAAGCAAACCTATCGCTAAAAATGAAACTACTGACGGGCGCGATTTAGAGGCGGGTCGGCAGTTCAACCGCCGTGTCGAGTTTTATATCATCGACGGTGAGGGCAGAGATGTTGGTATGGTAGAAACTATTGCTATCCCTGTAGAACTTCGTTAAGTTTCTTAAGAACGCAGAGAAAATAAAAAAGCCGAACTTGACTAACTCGTCAAGTTCGGCTTTTTTATTTATTACTTAAACCTAAGCCTGTTTATCTTTTACAAGAAAAAAACTATTCGGCAGCAGCTTCTGCAAGTGTGTTTTCAGGAACAACCTCAAAGTTTACGATGGGCTGTACTTCTTTATGCAGTTTAAGCGTTGCTGTATAAGAACCAAGTTCTTTTACGTCTTCGTTAAGCGTTACTTTTTTGCGGTCGATGGTTACACCTGCTTGCGAAGCGAGTGCATCAACGATATGACTTGCATTGACGCTACCAAACAATTTGCCGCTTTCGCCTGCTTTTGCCGTAATGCGAAGCGTTACATTAGTTGCTTTTGCAGCCAAGTCTTGGTAAGTACCAAGCATTTTGTTTTCACGAGCATCGTGCTGACGTACTAATTCTTTAAGATTAGCGAGGTTTGTTTTGTTTGCGACAACAGCCATACCGCGCGGAATCAAGAAATTACGTCCATACCCGTCTTTAACGGTAGCTACTTCGTTAGCATTACCGAGATTTTCAACGTCTGTGAGTAAGATGATTTGCATGATTATATTAAAATGTTCCTCTTTGCCATTAAAAATTTACTCTTAACAAAGAAAAGGAATTTTGATATTAAAGATTGAAATGCTTCTAAAAAGCGTTAATAATATGTGGACTATATTATATAGAGAGATGACTCTACAAATTGGACTTTATAGAGCAGGCTCTATAAAAATAATGCGGCTCTGAATGTCAAGAACATTCTGGAGGTGTCTATTTCAACAAGTCTGTCAAATACGGTAAAATAGCGAGATGACGGGCGCGTTTTACGGCCGTAGCTATTTTGCGTTGAAATTTGAGCGAGTTACCTGTGATACGGCGCGGCAATAATTTACCCTGCTCGTTCACGAATTGAAGTAAGAATTCTTTATCTTTATAGTCGATAAACTTGATGCCGAATTTGCGGAAGCGGCAATATTTCTTACGGTTTTTCCCAATGTTTGGGTTACTGAGGAATTTGATGTCGTCGCGAGATGCCATACGATTTATGCTTCGATTTGAGATTCAAGGTTGAGGGTTTCTTGTTCTTTCGCTGCGGCTGCTTTTGCGGCTTCTTCAGCGATTGCTTTTTTGCGTTTTCCGCCGATTTTTCCTGCACGGAAGTCTTCGTTATACTGTACGCCATACTTGTCTAAGGCGATAGTAAGAAAGCGCAAAATGCTTTCATTGCGGCGGAACGCCAGCTCGATTTTGTTGATAAAAACACCATCAGGCGACGATACTTCTATACAATAATAAAATCCCGAATGGCATTTCTGGATAGGATATGCCAAGCCGCGAAGACCCATATCGCCTATGTGTGTGATCTCGCAGCCGTTTGCTTTGAGCCACTCTACATAGCCGTTTGCTACCTCTTTGTGTGCATCACCGGGTAGCGTGGGATTGATGATGAACGTGATTTCGTAATTACGCATTACTGAATTTGAAAAGATTTAAAAATTAAAATATAGAGTGATTTTTGACCTAAATAGAATAGCTAGGGCTAAATCGAGCGCAAAGGTACGGTTTTTATTTCGATACTGGTAATATTTTAGCACTTTTATTTTTTTATTTGTAAAAAAATCCATACCTTTGCATTTAAATTGTATGATAGGCTTCTTACGACATACTTATCAACTAAACTCCATCACACTTTTATTTTCGCTTAGAAATGAAAAAACACTTTTTCTTCTTTATTCTTGCCTTTTTACTAAATACCTTCACTCTTTTGACTGTTTCGGCAGCGGATTTGGCTAACGAGCCTACTCATTTTTCGAGAAATTACACGATAGTTGATGACTCCTGCGACGTAATCACTTGGAAAAACGGGCGTGTTGTGCGGGCTAAAATTATTGAAATGTCATCGCGTGAAATCCGCTTTAAAATGTGCAATTATCAAAAAGGACCTGTGGTAGTAGAAAATTTGGTCGATATTGCATCTATCAAGTATGGGAATGGTGTGATTGATGATTTTACAAACAAAACGATTACAAACAGCACAAATGTTGCTGATAGCCGTTATGCATCTCAGGCATTAGATAATACACCTATCACGTTAGGCGTTTTAGCTATACTCGCATGTGTTTTAGGTTTGTTTGTAGCAGGTATTCCATTAGGCATAGCGGCTATCGTTTTAGGGGCTATAGGAGCTAGCAAAGCAGATAAAAACCCAAACAAAGAGGGCCGTACCGTGAGTATTGTAGGCTTGATTTTTGGCGTAATCATCACGCTTCTCACCTTAGTAGCTCTTTCTAAAAGATAAAAAAATATGGCGGTACTCACTATTAGGCAACAGCGTGAACTCGAAGCTCGCGAGCGCAATTTGCGTCAATTCCTTCGCGGAATTTGCGTAGTTTTGCTCGTGCTATTCGCTGCGTTTTGGGCAGGCAATAGTTGGGTAAAAGATAGTGCTGCACCTTATACTTATAGTGATGCCGATAAATTACCCAAAAACAAAGTGGGTATGGTGTTAGGTACAAATAAATGGATAAAAACGGGTGTTAAAAATGATTATTTTGTAAAAAGAATAGAATCTGCTGCTTTATTGTATAATAATGAAAAAGTGGAGCATTTAATTTTGAGTGGCGATAGCAGTCAGTATTATAACGAGCCGAAAGAAATGCAGGAAGCTTTGGTCGCACTCGGCGTTCCGAAAGAAGCAATGACGCTCGACTTTTCAGGCTACCGTACCTATGAATCGGTTTTGCGTGGCAAATATAAATACGATTTAACGTCGTTTACCATTATTTCGCAGCTTTCGCATAATTATCGAGCCGTTTTTGTGGCTCGAAAATACGGTATCGCCGTCATCGCCTATAATGCAGAAGCTCCCGAAGGCTCCGAAGGTAAACGTAATTACCGCGAATTTTGGGCGCGAATAGGGGCTATTTTTGATGTTTATATCAACCCACACCGACCAAATGTAGAAAAAACGCCGTTAGTTGTGGAGCCGATTGTTCACCCCTAACTCGAATAAAAGACTTACAGAAACCAACTATTTCTAAAAAAACACGATGCAAATAGCGAACCCGCTTTACGACACGGTTTTCAAATACTTATTAGAAGATGAACCTGTTGCCTCCTTGTTTATCTCCGCCTTGCTTGGGCGCGAGATAGTAGAGTTGTACTA
>JBEEMU010000252.1:0-10004 GCA_041192485.1 Bacteroidota bacterium
GCCCGAACCGAGCATACTGCCCGTAGCGAAACCGCCGTCCGATAGGCTTTCATACGACATTAAACGGTCTTCGCCTTTCGCGGTTTTGCAAATCAGGTTGGCGGGCAAAATAGGCACAGAAGAGCCGCCAGGTACGCAGGCTTTCAGTTTTTTGCCGCCTTTGATGCCGCCGCAAAACTCGTCGCTATAAATGAAATCATGCACCGTCATGCTCATATCTATTTCATACACGCCTGGACGGTTGATATTGCCCGAAGCGGAGATGAGTTTGGTGCCTGCGCTGCGCCCGATGCCGATTTTGGCGTATTCTGCGCCGCCATTCATCAAAATCCAAGGCACCACGGCGATAGTTTCCACGTTGTTTACGACCGTCGGATTGCCATACAAACCCGAAATAGCGGGAAACGGCGGCTTGATGCGTGGGTTGCCGCGTTTGCCTTCTAATGATTCTAAGAGCGCGGTTTCTTCGCCACAAATATACGCGCCTGCGCCTCCATGCACATAAAGTTCGAGGTCGAAGCCGCTGCCTAAGACGTTTTTACCACAAAAACCTTTGGCAGTAGCGTCGGCAATGGCGCGTTCTAAAATGGGTATTAAATACCAATATTCGCCGCGAATATAGATATACGATAAATGGCAACCCAAGGCAAATGAAGACGTAATCATGCCTTCAATTAAGGAATGTGGATTGAATTCCATCAAATAGCGGTCTTTGAAAGTACCAGGCTCCGACTCGTCGGCATTGCAAACCAAGTGACGCGGTTTGCCTGATTTTTTGTCGATAAACGACCATTTCATGCCTGTAGGGAAACCCGCGCCGCCACGTCCGCGCAAGCCCGATTTTTTCACTTCTTCGGTAATATCGTCGGGGTTCATCGTCACGGCTTTGCGCACCGATTCGTAGCCACCGAATTTGATATAATTATCAATGTTTTTCAGGTCGGCTTTGCCAACGTGTTCTAATAGGATTTTACGCGCCATTATTGGATTTTTGATATGAATTTTTTTATTTTTTTATAAAAATTCGATTTTTTTATTTTTTACAATCTAAACGGATTTACATATTTCAGCTTTTTGATACGCTGAAAGTCGCTGTCATTTCTCGAAACAAGTGTCAAATTATGAACAAGCGCGGTAGCGGCGATGATGGCATCGGGCGTTTTTAGTTTATAAAGTCGGCGAAGTTCTATGATTTTATCCACAATCGCATCGGTAAAAGGGGATAGAGTGTGCAGTTTTTTACAAAGTTGGAATACACTTTAGGGTTCAGGCAATAAATAACATACCCATTTTACTCGTCTTTTGCACCAATGCTGCGTTGCTCAAAACGTAACGTAGCGCGACCGCTTCGCGGAGTTCACTCCGCAAAAAGCAATTTTTATTGCTTTTCGCTTTGCTCATGCCCCGTTTTTCGCGCCTTGTCTTGGCGCAAAATCCTTCGCAAAATTTGGGTATGTTATTTATTGCCTAAGCCCTTATCGTCTGCCTCGGAAGATGATTTCCAACCCAGTAATTCTATTTTTGAAATAATAGATATATTACTTTCAACGGCAAGAACTGAAAATATCCAATTCGAGCCAAATTCGGGAATTTCCGCTTTCAAATAATGTATTACCACATTGGTATCTATTAAAAAACGTTTTCCCATTCGTCGCGCATGGCTTTAAGTTCGGCTTCGGTGTTAGCGATGCCTGTTGATTTTATTGCTCCTCGCATCGATGCAAATAGTTCGCGGCGGGCGCGTTGCGCGTCTGTTTCGGGCGCGTGATAGCTTGCCGTGTTCGCTGCTGCTGCGCTTGTAGTATCGAGCGGTGTTCGTATTTTAACGCCTTTTATAGCGCGAACTAAGCCGACGAGGTGTTCGTAAATAGCGTTGTCGGCTATTTCTAAAGTGATAGTTTGCATATTTTTAAAAAATCTTTATAATTCGTTGAAAATTAGCGAGTAATAGTGGCAATTCGGTTTCTGTATTGTATTAGCATGCTGAACGAGTTTTTTATAAAAACAACACAAAGGTAAGAATAAATTTCAAATTATCTTTTTTTTAAAACAACAGTATTTTTTTCATGGTTCGCCCTTTATCCGTTGTGAAAACGCTGTTGCAATGGCTATATGACATGGTTATTTTATTTTTAGAAAATGGATAGTTTTATATTTAAAAATGAACAGGTTAATTCTTAACCCCAAAATCAATATACTCTACCGCCACAAAATCAGTAAGCCACACGCCATTTTCGGAGCAAAAAAACACGATGCCGTCTTGCTGCATTTTTCTGGTATTGATGGTCAAAATGGCGGGTTTCCCGTGTCGTGTGCCTACTTTCGTAGCCGTTTCGGTGTCTTTTGAGAGGTGAACGTGCTGGCGTTTACCTTTATTGATACCCGTTTTTCTGATGCTTTCTATATTCGTAGCAGCCGTGCCGTGATACAAAACGGTCGGCGGCACGGTCGGTTCTAAGCCCAGGTCAATCTCAACAGTATGCCCCTGATTGGCTCTGATGCGTGTTTTATCGGCATTGAAAATAAAGCGTTGTTTGTCATTTTCGGCTACTACGCGCTGCAATCGGTCAAAGTCAAGGGTTTGCAGTCGATTTTTTGCATTAATTTTTGCAATCAATTCAGCCACTTCCACCCAACCATGCTCATCTAATACGATGCCAATTTCTTCGGGTTTATGCCGCAGCACAAAGCTGAGGAATTTAGAAACTTGTTTTATATTTGTCATTGTTTTTTATTTAAATGTGTCTATAATTTGCTGTAAAATGCTCAATAAACGCGGTAAATCGTTCAGATAATAGCGTGTATAATCGATTTTTACCTTTTTGCCTTCCAACTGCATAAAGAGCCATTCGAAACCCGTGCTTGTCGCGCCAAAAACAATAGGCAAATCGTTGTTTTGTTTGATATTGAAGAGCTGTGTGGCATACATTTCAGCGATGCACTGCGCAATAGCATTTTGACTATCTACTTCGTCATTTTTGGCTTCTACCACACACATTATCGGCGATTTGATTATCGGTGTGCGAATAGCGCGAGTCAACAGATAATCGCAGCGTCCAGTAAGCCCTCGACTCTTGTCGACATTGAAATTATAACCCGAAAATAGCGCAAAAAAGTCGGGGTTATTGCGCCGCAATTCGCTCAAAACAGGCGTAATTATCAGTTCGCTTTTTGCTTTTTCTGTGCCAAGCGGGTATTCCAAGTTCTCTTTCAATGTTTCATCTAAACGCGCACTCGGCGGCACAGGTGCTTTTTGTTCAAACAAATAAAACTGCTCTATATCAATGCCAAGCGCATCGATGTCTTCGGGCGTGAATTTGGAATACGAAGTTGCCATTCTTTTTTATTTTATATTGGAAAGATATATTGAAAATTATTCGTCGGATTTGATTAATTCTATTGTAGGAAACTCCAATTCGATGTTGTTTTTGGTGCCAAAACGGTAAATTAAGTATTTTTCGGTTTTGTCTTTGGCTAACATCATGGTTTTACCGCTTTTCGTTTTAAACGAAAAGACACATTCTTCATTCGGCAAAAGGAGTTTTTGCTCAGATTTTCCTAAAAACGCGAGTGCGAAAAACGCGAGAAATAAACCTATTTTCATATTTTTATATTTTTATATTTTTATATATTACAACGCAGCAAAGGCCTCCACCGAGCTTTTTACTGTACCGTTTTTGCAACCTTCGATGATTTCGTCAACACGGCTTTCGGTCAAGTTTTCATAAAACGTGGAGCCGATTTGAAACAGCGGCGCGTAGCCGCAACCGCCCAAACATTCCACCATTTTGAGGGTAAACAACCCGTCGGGCGTTGTTTCCTCTTCTTTGATACCGAGTTTTGCTTTTATATATTCTAAAATGCGCTCGCCGCCCGAAATTGCGCAAGGCCCTGTACGGCAATACTCTATAACGTATTTGCCAACGGGTTTCAGGTTGAACATCGAGTAAAAAGTGGCAACTTCGTACACCTCGATAGGTTTTATTTGGAGCAAGCCCGCCAAATAATCCATAGATTCGGTGGTAAGGTAGCCACCGTTTTCGCGCTGCACAATGTGCAATGCAGGAATGAGTGCCGATTTGCTTTTATCGGCAGGGTAACGGTTCACGATTGCGCGAAACTCGTCTAATTTTTTTTCAGAAAGTTGAAACATCGTATTTAATTGATTATGCTAATTGATTTTTTTAGTTAATTCGTCTATGAAAATATGAAGACTTGGGTTTAGTGGTGCTGCGCTGAAAAGCGTTGTTTTACGCGCAAAACCGCTTGAAATATCATAATACACTCGTTTTTTCTTATCAATCTTTTGCTTTAACTTCTTTTCCAACAAAGGAAGGCAATATTTGGTTGCGACTTGCTCTTTTTGAAATTTTTTATCGTAATGCAACGGCAAAATCCAACATTCTATAGCGTTTACCGCAATAGCAAAAATGATTTTATCTTTATATTTTTGATAGAAATCAGCCCCGAAACGAGTACAAATCAAGTTTTCAAAATAGGCAATTAATTGGTTTACAATATCCTGCACATGGCTATTTTTATCAATGACAATCCCTATTTCGTGCGCCCTAACTCAAGGTCGAGGTCGGCTACCGATTTATAGTTTTCTATATGAATATTGGTTAGCATTTATTTATTTTTATAATTTATTTAAGAAAAAACCAAAACCTAATTGGAGGTTGAACGCGCTATACGGATAGGAAAAAGAGTTGGTGCTATTTATGCTTTGTTGTGAAAAACCTCCAGCAACAGGGTCATAGGTAGTTGTTATAACATTAACGCCTTGACTGCTCACATTGATACCCGCGCCTTGATAATCGGCTTTTCCGAGCATATAAAAGTGTGTTTTTGCAATATGCAGGCGATAGCTTGCGCCTAAGTCGAAGAGGAAACCGCTGCCTTGCCCGTCGTACTTGTTTGTTTGCACTGATTGATAAGTGGCAGGAGTGTTTATGTCGCCCGTTTGTATATACGAGTAAGAGGGCGGGGTTGAAACACCGATACTTCCTACCTGTAGCGAAAAAATAAGGGCAGAACGATTTTTAAACGGTATATTATAAGTTGCGCCAAGCAGAATACCGCTATTTGAAAATGTGCCGCCCGATAGCTGCTTAAACTCCGTTGTATTGATATTTATATGCTCTGTTTGGTGGTAGCCCAAGAAACATGTAAGCAGCCACCCGAAGTGCGAGCCTTTGAAATTGCTACCAAAGTCAAGCCCAAAGACGTTGCCGCCCCTTGGTCTTGCGTAAGCAAACGGCGCAGAAATACCACCGCTTAAGCCCAACGTTATTTCATTTTGAACCGAGCTATTCGCTGGTGCAGGCTTGTCGGCGGCAGAAGTTGTTGCTTCGGCGGCGACGGCGGTTTCGGCTTCAGCAAAGGCATCTACTGTGCCATTTTGATAGACGATTGACGCGATTTCGCTTTTTTTAGCGGTATAGTTTGGCCCGTCTAAGTTATCGAAGCGTTTGTATTTTATTTCGGTCGGCGTAACCTCTGTCACTTTCGCTTTGATGACCAGGCCTTTGCGCGTGGTAATGAGGTCTTGCGCATGAAGATTTGCGAAAGCAACTAATAGTAGGATTGTAAAAAGATATTTCATTTTATTAATAAATGTTTCTAAAATTAAAAAATAGACCGAACACTGAACATAAAGTTTTGCGAAAGCAAAAAAGCGATTACGGCTTAGTTTTCTTTGAAAATATGCGGTTTAGCTAATTTATAAACAAGCAAAACCAAACTACCAAAACATATTCCTATAAGCCCTAATGCGCCGATGCGCACTAACATATTTACTGCAAAATTGCGGTTTTGTAGGTTTTTGTAGTGAAGTGCAAAAAATATAAGCGTAGCAATTGCCATAATTGGCCCGATTAGCCACATAGTGGCTATCATTTCTTGCGCATAAGGCCACGATTGTATTTGAAAAAGCCGCCCCATTAACAAGGTAAAAAAGCCTACTCCAAACAAATAACTGCTGGCGATTTGCCACAAACCTCTGCCTTGAAGTACCAAAAAAGGAATAAATAGCAGGAGTGCCGCGTAGAAAAATAAACTCCATGTGAGTATTTCGCTGGCATAAACCCAAGATTGGATTTTAAATAAACAGCCCAGTAATGGGAAGGGTAACACGGCGTATTCGGCATAATTTGCCCATTTTTCGGCAACGGTTGTGTTTATTTCGGGTATCGGTGCATAATCTGCATCGAGAATGGTGTTTGTTTCCATTAAACAGATTGGTGTATTTTAATTTTTTGATGCAGTATAATTCGTAGTAATCGCTTGTAATTTGTGCATAATATGCACGATTTGATAAATATCATCATCAGAAGCGGTATAATCGCGGCTTATACAGTAATCATTTTCATTCAAAATGACAAAATTCCAAACCATACCAACCACGAATAAGCCGTAAATCGGGTGTTCGTTATTGTTTTTTTCGCGTGCTACAAGCATTGCGGCAAGCACCTGCGCATCGGGTGAGCCTTGATTATCGCTGCTCCGTTTGTATTCATGCAAACAGAAAATGGGTAAAATAGGCGACCTGAAACCAGTCGCAATCATGCCATCTACGATGCCAGAAAGTTCGCAATCATTGATAATAGCCGAAAGTGGTCGTTCTAAAAAATAACCAATTTCGTCTGTTTCTATATCAGCAGTTAATATCAATGGGCTGATAAACTTGTTTTCTAATTCAACTTCATTCCATGACCGGCCACCACGAATTAAACGATGCTGATATTTTTTTATTTGCGCTCGGTCTATTTCCGAAATATTAGGCTCACCGTTCAACCAATCGTCAAGTAGCGCACATTCCCACACTTGTCGTAAACCAAACACTTCATCTAAAGTGTTTAATTCGGCTTCTCTGAACGTTAGTTTTTTCATTTTTATAAAATTACAAATTAAACGGATTGGTGTATTTTAGTTTTTTGATACGTTGAAAATCTTTGTCGTTGCGCGAAATAAGCGTGAGATTATGCACAAGCGCGGTAGCGGCGATGATGGCATCGGGTGTTTTAAGTTTGTAGGTGCGTCGTATTTCAATAGTTTTATCAATAATTTCATTGGTAAGCGGTAGTATTTTACAACTATCCATAAAACGTTCTGCATCTTCTTGTTCTTCAATGGTTGGTGGTTGCCAACCCAAAAACTCGATTTTAGTAAGCACGGAAACACATCTTTCTACCAATATGATAGAAAGCAACCAGTTTGCGCCGACTTCTGGAATGTCATGTCGAAAGTAATGCACAATTGTATTTGTGTCTAAAAGAAATCTCTGTCCCATTCGTCGCGTATAGATTTAAGTTTAGCCTCGGTTTCTTCAAACGTGGCAGGATATGTCCAACAGCCTTGGTATTTGCGGATATCCAAATTATCGGTTTTGGGTGTTGTCGTTTTATATACCGCGCTTTCTTCGGCTACGGTTGTCGTATTTTGGGGTTTAACCCAAACGCCGTCTAATTGTACGGCTAATGCCAATATTAAATTATAATTGGCTTCATTTTGTATTTCTAAGGTTAGCGTTTGCATACTTATAGGAGTTTACAAATTAAACGGATTGGTGTATTTTAGTTTTTTGATGCGTTGAAAGTCTTTGTCGTTGCGGGAGATAAGTGTGAGATTATGCACGAGCGCGGTTGCGGCAATGATGGCATCGGGTAGTGTTTATTTATCAGATAGATTACGGTATTTGTGTCAAATAAAAATCTGCGTCCCATGCTTGGCGTGATGCGGTTAATTGGTTATCAATATCGGTTATAGTTTGCGGTTGTAGGGCTGCTCCCCAAAAATCATTTAGATTGATTTTTGGGTTATTTGATGCCTTTTTAGTGTTTTTTGGCGGTGTTTCTACAAATATATCGCCTTCTTGTGCAATAAAGGCTAACAAAGCCTTGTATTTGGCTTCGTTTGCGATAGAAATAGTGATTTGTGTCATAATTATACTGTTTACAAATTAAACGGATTGGTGTATTTTAGTTTTTTGATACGTTGAAAATCTTTATCGTTGCGCGAAATAAGCGTGAGGTTATGCACGAGCGCGGTAGCAGCGATGATGGCATCGGGTAGTGCGAGTTTAGCGTAAGTTTTGCGCAGTTCGGCGGTCTTATCAGCGACTTCATCTGTAAGCGGGTAGATAGTACAATTCTCCACAAAGATGCGCATTTGTTCGCTCGCGGCAGCATCGGGCGTTTTCCAACTAAACAATTCTATTTTACTGATAACCGAGATATTGCCTTCTACTTTTAGTATAGAAAGCACAAACGCGCGGCCGTCACCTATAAGCGAGTCGTTTAGGTGGTAAATTAGTATATTCGTATCAATCAAAAACTTCTTTCCCATTCTTGGCGCATTTCAGTTAGTTCTGCATCTATATCTTCGATGCTTTGTGCAGGTTTGATGATGCCGCAAAACTGACTCAAATCTATTTTGGGTACGGTTGTATTTGCCGCTATTGGTTCATTTTTACTTTTAGTAATAGCACGGGGGCGTTTACTTTTGGGCGGTGTTTCCACAAATATATCGCCTTCTTGTGCAATAAAGGCTAACAAAGCCTTGTATTTGGCTTCGTTTGCGATAGAAATAGTGATTTGTGTCATAATTACAAATTAAAAAATTGTAGTGCCTGTTTTTATTATTTCTTGTATAAATGGGTCGTTGCGTAAAAACGCAGGTGTTGGATAGAGATGTGGCTCTATGTCGTATAGTTTGGCAGAAATAGGCGCAACTAAACGTGCGTTTTGTAGCGCATTATCCGTAAACTGGTCAGACACAAAAAGCACGTCAATATCGGAATCTTCTGTAGCTTGATTACGAGCAACGGAGCCAAAAAGAATTACTTTTTGGAAGAAAATATTTCGTTTGGCGCAGTCGGCAATAAACGCTTGTATTAAGAAGTTGGCAGAAGTTGGATTAAACATACGCGGATTGTGTTGATTTGATGAAGATAATCGTTTGTTACATCTCTTGTACAAAGTAGGCGCATATTACTTACATAGTCAGGGTAACGTCCTTCTAATTGAAATTGGTTTATTTCTGCCAAAAAACTATGTTGTTCTTCTGTCAAAACAACATTAGCTAAGGCCAAAAGGCGGTTTAAATTGTGGCTGCGTGGTGGTACATTTTCCGCATTGCTTTTTATCCAAAGGCATTTACATATTTTTTCGAGTACCAAATGCGCCCAAAATAGGGTTTGTAAATATTTACCACCTGCAAGCAATACACCTACGGTTTCCCAATCGTCCTCTGCCTGCGATAGCCAGTAAGCGATATGTTCTTCTTTAGAAAACATTTTTTATTTTTAAAATAAGTAAATTTTCAAGCCCCGCTCCCTGCCTTTATAGGCGTAGCAATCAGCACGCCTTCAAATTTTTGAAGGAGTTGTAGGAGCAAGTCGTAGTCGGCTTGTGTAGGATTTCAAGGGTTAGCGTCATAGTTTTATTTCTAAAAAGAATGAAGTGAGCGGAATACAATGTTGCACATTCTCATTATCTTCTATTATTATAAAATCAGCCCCAACACTTATGATTAGGCAATTCCCAATACGACTGGTAGTATATGAAAACCTACAATTAAATCCAGCACTATAGAGAATCATTCCATCGCCCGTTTTCCTCACAAACTGCTGCAAATATTGTGAATACGTCATAAAATAAAACGGAATTACCGGGTAGTTGGCTAAATGCCGTAGGCATTAGATGTTGGTAGAAAAAAATAGCAAAAAAAGGGCATACGATGCCGTAGGTATCGCACTTTTCGGTTGTCTTTTTATCTACGCTCGTTCACTACGTTCATCTACGGCATCAAAAAGCGGCCGTTTTCAACGATTTTCTACCAACCTAAAAGTCCTACGGGCTAATACACATAAGGGTTAGTCAACTACTCGATAATACTGAAATAAAATGAATTTAATGGGCAGCAGTACAAATCGTTAGGTTCACCCTGCAAAAGAACGAAATCATCACCAACACTATCTATTGTGAAAACCTCATACTCTTTAT
>JBEEMU010000253.1:0-2526 GCA_041192485.1 Bacteroidota bacterium
AAAGGTCGCTGTTGCCGTGGGTAAAACGGCGACACTGCCAAGTTCTGGCGAAATATTGACTGCTGCCAACTCCAAACTGAATATTCTGTTTTTGAGTGCCAACCCTGACGAAACCGCCCGCTTGCACACAAACGAAGAGTTTGATGAAATTGTGGCACAAAAAGACCGCTCGCGTCACCGCGAAAACATGGTGCTGCTGACCCCTGTGCTTTCCGCTTCTGCGCCCGATATTTTATATAAAATATTGAATGACGACCCCACAATCCTCCACTTTTCGGGGCATGGCGATGAAAATGGCATCGTTTTAACCGATAAAAATGGCAACGCGCAAACGCTTTCTAAACTAACGGGCTTATTGGCGCAAGCCAGCAATTTGCGTTGCGTGATATTGAACGCCTGCTACTCGAAAGTGCAAGCCGAAGAAATAAAGAAAACCTTGCCCGATATGCACGTTATCGGCATGAAATACGCCGTTGCCGACGACGATGCACGCTCTTTTTCCACGGGCTTCTACATGGCTCTCGGCGCAGGAAAAACCTACGAACAAGCCTTCAAAGCGGCAAAAGCCTTAGTGAACGCCACCACAAACGAGCAGGGAGAAGAGGTTTTGATTTGGTTGTAAATCAATCATTTACAACAATCGTTCCTGCCAACGAATCGTGCCAGCAACTGCCGTAGTTAAACAAAATAGAATAACGGTCAAAAGGGATAAGCCGTGCGAAAGTGCGGCCGAAGGCTTGCCCCAGCGATATAGGATAGCCCTCTTTTGTTACAACGCGAGTTTTGGTAATCATTTTGCCAAGGGTGCGTCCTTCAAAACGGTATTCCATGAAAATGTAATAGCCAAAGTAGCAGAAAATACTGAATAAAATGGCAAGGCCTTCGCCCATGTTTAGTCCGTTCTCCTCCGATAAATTTGCGCTAAGTATGAATAGACCAAAAAATAGGCCTATATACAACGCAATTATTGAAAAAATGGAGTCGAGTATTAGATTGACAAAGCGCGAGCCATTGCTGGCTAAGGCTAAATGACCGTAAGGCGAAGTGCCTTCGCTGTCGTCATAGTCGAGAATGGTGTTATCAGACATGATGTTGTAAAAATTGAAATTGAAGAATAAACGTGAGTGGTAAAAATGAAGTGGCAAAGTTAGGGATTATTTTTAAATTCAAAAAAAAATCACACTTTTTCGTAATTATTTTAAATTTTTCGTACTTTTGTCCCCTAATTAAATTTACTTATTTAAAAATATGAATAAAAGTCTTGCTTTATTGCTTTTTATGGGGGTTAATGCGGCGGCGTGGGCGCAAAACACTCGTCTATTTACCTATCACAACGACCATAAAGTGTGGAATACGGACGATGTAATAGGTTGCACTTTCGTGCCAAACGAGCGCGAAACCAGCGATGGAAAAGGCGGAATGCAAGGCCGTGCAACCCGATTAGCCCCTGGCGATGTGGTGATTAAAGTGTTGCGCGACTATTTATATGTGACTCAAAACGGCGAAGAAGCCAAATATAGCGTCAATCAAATTACGACCGAAAAATACGGTTTCAAACTCTCGCTCATGGACGCTCGCAACCCGTCTATTCAAGGCCATTTGAAAGTCATTCGCGATGAAAATAAATATGTGCGCGATTTGGTTTTCAAACGCTCGCGTGAGGATAAAGAAATCGTCTTTCGTCAGGCCGAACCCGACAAACGCACCGAACAAGAATACGCTAAATACTTCACAAATAAAGATTCGGTTAAATTGAAAACCAAGGAGGCTTTTTGGAAAAAATCATTCCACCCGTTTTTCCAAGTGAGCAGTGTGCAAACTCGTTTATACAAAGACGACGACCTCAGCATCAGCTTTACGCAAGATACCGTTATTGTAAAAAAAGCAAAAATTCCGACAGCAAAAGACTCGCTTTTGATTGCGCAAGGCAAGAAAAAAGCAGAAAAAGACAAGATAAAAATCATCGAGCAAATTCATTTGCGCTATATGGAGCAAGACGAGAATAACCCGTCGGCAGCGCGTAAAGAAGTGAAACTCGATTACGAAATTGCAAGCATCAGCCGCACCGTAAACAACGGACAAGAAGAGCAAGACAAAGATATTCGCTACCGTTATGAACTAAAACTACAAGGCGCAAAAGCCGATGCTTTCCTCGTTTTCCTCACAGAAAAGCAAACGGTCAGCGTTGTCGTCATCGGCGAATTTTCGTACTTGATGCAAGGAATGTAATCAGAACAAGCAAGGAAACTTAACTAAATCATGAAATATTTACCTCCTGTTCTATTTTTCGCCGCTTATTTTTTATTCGGTTGCTGGCATTATAACGATTTCGGCGTTTCTACCGACGAAGCGATGAACAATCAAAATGCACGGGCTTCCGCAAAATTTGTTTTAAAACGCCTCATGCCGTCTTGGGCAGGCTGGTACGAACAACATTCAGAAACTTATCGAGAAACGCCCGAATTAAGGCTTTATCGCGACAAATTTTACGGCGTAGCCTTCGATTTACCCGTTTTTGCCCTGCAA
>JBEEMU010000254.1:0-3781 GCA_041192485.1 Bacteroidota bacterium
TAAATTTCATGTGTTGTATCTTGATTGATTGATTGAAATGATAATAAATGGTGATAGTGGAAAATTGAGTTATAGTAAGAAACGTTGAGTAAGTGCCTACAGCGAAATAAAAACGGTTATCATTACCCCAAAACGCCCTATTTTAAAGGGTTGAAGTGGGCAATTGTTTATATACTACTACTTATATTACTTAACAGCGCAAAGATACTATCTTTCATAGGATATAAAAACGATTTTTTTGGGGATAAACGTATTTTTCTTCTCAATCTACATTTTTTGCCTTGTAGTTCTTGTGGTTTAAAACGCGGAGAGAGGTTTTTAAACGCAGAGTTAAGTAAGTAAAATAGAATAACTAAGGCAAAAATGTAGTTTGTAATTTTTTAAAAAAATAAGGTATTTTTTAAAAAAATTACCCGTTTTAACCTTTTTTAAGCTAAAAGATACCGCTAAAATCAGTTTATTTGTGACCAATCCATGAAATTCGTGTCAAATCATGTAACGTATAACCGTTCCACTTATTTAAAATCACTTACTAAACAATTATCCTTCGTTTAATCAGTTTTTACAGCCAGCCCTGTTTTTGATACCATTCGATGGTTTGTGCCACGCCTTTTTCAAGGCTAATTTGGGGTTGATACCCAAAATCGGCTGTTGCCTTTGCACTGCTACAAGCCCAGGAGTCTTGTTTCAATTCGTCCAATTTTTTCAAATTCAGCGCGGGTGTTTTTTTTGTAAAAAAAGCAAGAAATTCGGAAACGGCTGCTGCCAAATAAATGATAAAATAAGGCAAGCGCAGGTGAATAAAACGTTTGTTCAGCCCTTTGGCAATAGTTTTCGCCACAAATGATTGCGAATATTCGGCGGGTTGGCTGCTCAAAAAATAAGTTTGCCCAATGGCTTTTTCGCTTTCGGCGGCCTGAATCATGCCCGTTACGAGGTCGCTAACATGCACCATACTAAGCGTTTGCTCTTTTATCATGCTCGGAAAAACGCCTTTTTGCACCGTTTTAAAAAATAATAATACCTCGGTGTCGCGCTCGCCATACACAGCGGGCGGACGAATAATGGTCACAGGCAAGCGGTCGTTATAGCTTGCCACAAGCTGCTCTTGCGCGTGTTTACTTCGCCCATATTCCGAAATAGGTTGCGGTGAGCTTGCTTCTTCCGATGGTTTTCCGATAGGGTTTGGTCCGTGTGCGGCCAAGCTCGACGTAATAATTAAGTGCTTCAAGGTGTTTGTGGAGCTTGCCGCTTGCAGTACGCACTGCGTTGTGGTCACATTACCTGCAATAAAACCGTCATAATTCGACGATTTTACGACTCCTGCAATGTGGAAAATAAGTTCTGCTTGCGCAAATGCCGTTTGCAGTGTGCGCACATCGTCTAAGCCTGCATAGACAAAATCGACGGATTTTCCTGTTAGCCACTGCAAATTACTGCTTTTTCGGACAATACATCGCACGGAATAACCGCGTTGAAGCAGCCTATCAACGAGGTGGCTTCCAACGAAACCATTAGCTCCTGTTACAATTACAAGTTTGTTAGTCATTTTTTTAAAAAGAATTATTAAATTTGCCGTACCTTTGTGGGCTTAAAATTTTCGCAAAAGTAATGCGATATTTTTAACAAAACAAGTATTTTTTTATTAAAAAATAAAATTTATTGCAAAAGAGTCCGAAAGGAACGTGTACAAAAAGAATATAAGTATAAAAAGCATCATAAAAAGCAATTTATTATTTACTAATATGAGCAATACAGCAATAAAGCGCGGTAATTTATTAGACAAGTGCCATGCCTTCACTCGCGTCGACCTTCTGAAAGCCGCAGGTATCTATCCGTATTTTCGCGCTATTCAAGAGAGCGAGGGTCCCGTCGTGCAAATGGAGGGGAAAAAGGTCATCATGGCAGGCTCGAATAACTATTTGGGTTTGACCACGCACCCGAAAGTGAAAGAGGCAGCTATCCGCGCCCTCGAAAAGTATGGTACAAGTTGCTCTGGCTCGCGCTACCTCACAGGCACAATCGATTTACATGAAGAGATGGAGGTCAAAATTGCCGAATTTATGGGCAAAGAAGCTGCATTACTTTATACAACAGGCTACCAAACAGGGCAGGGTGTTATCCAACCGATGGTTGGACGCAACGACATTATTTTTTCGGATAAAGACAATCATGCCAGCATTGTGTCGGGAAATTTGATGGCCAAAGGCGTGGATACACAAGTTGTACGCTATAAACACAACGATATGGACGACTTGCGGAAGCGGCTGCTAAAAGCACCCGAAGACGCAGGTAAACTTATCGTGACCGATGGCGTGTTTAGTGCTTTTGGCAATATCGTGAACCTAAAAGAGATGCAGAAGGTGGCGGCCGAGTTTGGGGCGCAAGTTTTATTAGACGATGCGCACGCTTTCGGCGTAATAGGCGAAGGCGGACGCGGCACGGCAAGCGAGTTTGGCTTGACGAACGAAATAGACCTCACGCTCTGCACGTTTTCTAAAACATTGGCTTCTATCGGCGGCTTTGTGGTAGGCAGCGAACGCGCTATCAACTATTTGAAACACCACTCGTCGGCACTCATCTTTAGCGCGTCGCCAACTCCGGCTTCGGTAGCCGCAGCTTTAGCAGCCTTAGAGGTGCTGAAAGAAGAGCCGCAGCGCGTAGCGCAAGTAAATGCGAACGCCGAGCGAGTGCGCAAGGGCTTAAAAGAAATGGGCTATATCGTGAAAGACGGCCGTACTGCCATCGTTCCCGTAATGATTTATGACGACGAAAAGGCGTTTAAACTCTGGAAATCGCTATATGATGGCGGCGTTTTTGTAAATGTATTTGTTTCGCCCGCTACGCCACCCAATTCGGCAATGATGCGCAACTCCTTTATGGCTACGCACGAAGACTTCCATTTAGACCAAATATTAGAAGCCTACAAAAAAGCAGGGAAAGCGCACGGTATTATTTAATAGTTGACCTATGCGAATGAGCCTTTGTGTGATAAAACACCGAACAACCAGTTTCAACTAAGTTTAAGTATATGTTAATCGAATTGCACCCGCTGAACCCGGAACCGCGAAAAATCGCACAAATAACCGAATGTTTGCGCGACGGAGGAATTATTATTTATCCGACAGACACTATTTACGGGTTAGGCTGCGATATTTCCAACCAGAAAGCCATCGAAAAAGTGTGCCGTATAAAAGGAGTGCGCCCAGAAAAGACGAATTTCTCGTTTATTTGCAACGACCTTAGCCATATCACCGATTTTGTGTTGCCCTTAGACAATCCGCAGTATCGAATGTTGAAGCGAATACTTCCGGGTGCTTATACCGTTATTTTGAAAGCCAATAATATGGTGCCGAAATTGTTTAAAAATAATAAAAAAACAGTCGGCATTCGAGTACCCAATAATGTAATTGCCCGTATTTTAGTCACCGAATTAGGAAACCCGATATTAAGCACTTCGCTCAAAACGCCCGACGATGTGTTAGAATACTATACCGACCCTTACGAAATCCATCAGGAATACGGCAATTTGGTCGATATCGTGATTGACGGCGGCATCGGCGGAAATATCGGCTCAACGGTCATCGATTATACAACTGACGAAATAATCGTGCTTCGCGAAGGCGCAGGCGAAATAGTTTGGTAAAAGACACAGGTAGAAGACAAAAGTAGAAGGCAAAAATAGAAAGCAAAAAAACGCGGCGCAACACTCTCCGAGAGTTGCGCCGCGTTTAAATTTATTAAACATTAACAAAAAATTTTTTTTGAACCAACCAACCTC
>JBEEMU010000255.1:0-4170 GCA_041192485.1 Bacteroidota bacterium
GGATTCCCGATTTGCGCCATCGAGATAGTGCCTGTAGCTCCGCAACCCGACACATTAAGCGTTGGAGTTGACGGCTGGATGCCCGCGCAATCGCGGTAAAACGAAAGCTCAAATTGATAAGTGTTTCCACCTAAGCACACATAGTGCAAATCGGCGCCTACGCCATGGGTAGCAGCCACTCTATTACTAAACAAAGCGGATAAGAGAGCGAGGACAACAAAAAGTTTTGTTTTCATAAAAAATTAAAGAATTGATGATAAAGAAAAGAAAGCATATAAAATTGTAGGCGTAAAGTAGAAATATAGATAATTGACAATCAATTAGTTATAATACTTCATAAGCACAGCTAATTTTTTACGCAATACTTTAGGTTTAAAATAAGAATTAATGTTATGTGTTTAAAAAAGCATGGAACTATTGGGTAGGTGGTTAAAGAAAGTACAAAGACGAAAGTGCAAAGACGAAAGTACAAAGACGACGCTACAAAGATATTGCTTTATTTTTAATTAACCAACTACTTACTTGACTTATTATTTGTTTATTTAAAAAATTAAACCCCTAAATCAAGTTAAAGTATTCAATATCAATAAAATAAGTGGTTGTTTGACAAATTATGTGGAGGTTATTCTTATTGGAAAAAATCTTACCTTTGTGGATGGAAAATTTTGAAATATATAGGGTGTTATTAAATATCCCGAACCTTTGCATTAGCGATGTTCGTGTGCTTAAAAAGCGGTTAGAAATAGTTTGTTTTGTGAAAACTGAAGTCACAGAATGCAAATGTCCGAACTGTCAAAAAGAGACGAAAGTGGTCAATCAACGGGTTATTCGTCATGTGCGCGATTTAGACATTTCAGGTCGGCAAGTGTGGCTTGAGTTGTCGGTTCGGCAGTTTCATTGTAAGAATTGCAACCGCTATTTTCAAGAAGATTTGGACTTCGTAGATTTGGGTAAAAGTTATACCCATCGCCAGGCGCAATACATTTTTTTGTTGTGTAAAAAACAAAGTTATACAGAGGTTGGCGCAATTGTAGATATGTGTCCGAAGACGGTAGAGCGACTCATGCTGTGTGAGTGCGAGCGTCGTGCGGCACTAAAAGAGCGTTATGCGCAGGTACGTCGCCTAGGGATTGACGAGCAGAGCCATCGTAAAGGAAAAGGCGACTATTTCTGTGTACTCACGGATTTGGATAGAGGTATTGTGGTAGATATGCTCCAAAGCAGGCTCAAAGAAGACCTTATTGCCCACTTTAATGCCCAAGTAGCGGATTTTTGTGCCCAAATTACTGATGTTTCTTGCGACCTATGGTCTGCTTATATTAGTGTTGCCGAAACCTGTTTTCCGCAAGCAAACATCATATTAGATAGATTTCATGTAACCAAACTGCTCAATAATGGCTTAGATGTCTTCCGCAAAGCGCTCCGCACAGAAGAGGTGGATAATGACAATTTTAAAAAACTCAAATGGATACTATTCAAACAATACCATGTACTTTCCGATAAGGAATTAGATAGGTTAGACGCAGCAATAGCAGACTGTCCACGCATAGATATTTTGTATAAAAAACGCGAATCGTTCCACCATATTTTAGATAATGCACCTGATGTTGCCACCGCACTCGTACAGATTGACGTTTGGTTGGCGAGCTTAAAAACTGAAGCAATTACCGAGTTTGACGCATTTGCCAAAATGCTCAAAAAACATAAGCAACTCGTCGCAAACTATGTCACAGATTACCTATCTAACGCCGTCACCGAAGGCTTAAATAATCTTATCCGAAGTGTACGCAGAATCTCATTCGGTATGACCAATTTTAAAAACCTCCGACTAAGAGTTTTTGCTTTTTCGGACTAAGCCACATAATTTGTCAGATAACCAAATAAGTAAACAAAAATTATCAAAAATTTTTTTTAATAATTTTTAAAAAAATACTTGCCTCTGTTTAATTAAGCGTCTGCAGCAAAATAAACACGGTTATCATTAGCTCAGAACGCCCTATTTAACAGGGCTTCAAAACCGTGATTATTTATGCAATGCTACTTAGTTTACTCAAAAGACGGCGATTTGCTGCCAAAAAAGTGCATTTTTTCACCCTAAACCTTACTATGCGGTACGCCTTACACTTGCTGCGGTACGCCTTACACTTCGCAAAAATACAGCTTTTGAAATAAGTAGCGTAGCGACAATATTTTGCATTTGTAGAGGCATCTTATTTTTTAACATATTGATTTTCAATGTAAAAGCGAGTGGATTTGTGTAAAAATAGGTTGATAATTTTTTTAAAAAACCGCTTACTCTCTTCGATAGAGTAAGCGGTTTTAAGTGTGGTTTTTAGATAGAAAAAGAGAGGCTAATTTTCGCCTCTTCCGAATGCTTCTTTATAAAACTTTAAAGGTATCCAAAGCAAGCCAAAACACTCGCCGTCTTCTTTTGTATGGCGTTTGTGATGCACTTTGTGGGCTTTGCGAATAGCGCGAAAATAAGCGTTGTCTATTTGTTTAAACCATTTGAAACGCTGATGTATATACACGTCATGCACCAAAAAATAGCACAATCCATAGGCCGCGATACCGAAGCCAATCCAGACACGCCAGTCCCAGCCGCCCATTATGCCAAACATGATAAAAAGCCAGCTTGGTATAGCGAAAATAAGGAAAAAGGCATCGTTTTTTTCAAAAAAATGCCCCTCTCCTACCCGATGATGGTCTTCATGGAAAAACCACATAGTGCCGTGCATTAAGTATTTGTGTGCCGTCCAGGCCGCAATTTCGGTAAGTAAAAAGCCTAAAATAAGGATAGAAGTAGCAAAAAACATATTGATTAAAATATTTAGTTTAAAAATAAAAAAGGGTAAGGGCTTAGGTCTTTGAAACACAGATAAGACGTTTATCTAACCGTTTCAACCCGCCGACAATAAATTCATTTCATTGCGCAAATACGATTTCGCAAAAATTAGATACTTTGCAGGGTCGGCTACTCGAATCCGCGCTTGCAAGACTTGCTGTGCTGGCGTATTTTTTATTTTCTTAAAAAGCGAATAATAATAGCGATAAGCAACATACACACCAAAACGCGCTCGCTTAGGCAGTTGTTTGATGCCCTCGAAGCCGTCCGCAAAATCTTTTTCGATATCAGTTTCGATGGCTTTTTTGGTGTCGCAATTAAAACTGTGGCCATCGAGTTCGGGGAAATAAATACGCCCCAGCGTTTCAGTGTCAGCTTTGAGGTCGCGAAGGAAATTGATTTTTTGGAAAGCCGCCCCGAGCCGCTCGGCCGAATAGCGCAAGCGAGCATACTCGTCTTTGTCGCCCAAGAGAAACACATGCAAACACATCAACCCCACGACCTCTGCCGAGCCGACAATATACTTTTCGTAGCGTTCGCGGTCGTAGTGTTGCACTTGTAAATCCATGCGCATACTCGCAATAAAGAGGTCGATAAGTTCGCGCTCGATGGCAAACAGATGCACCGTTTTCTGAAAAGCGTGTAGTACAGGATTGATGCTAAATTTGCGCGAAATGGCATCATTGCTATCGCGAGTGAATTGCTCCAACAATTCCTCTTGATTTTGGTCGCAAAACGTGTCCACAATTTCATCGCCAAGCCGCACAAAGCCGTAAATATTATAAATATTTTGGCGAATATTGCTGTCTAAAAGAGCGATGGCCAACGAAAAAGACGTACTGTATGTGTGTGTCATTCGGCGGCCCGTTTCGGCGGCAATTTGATCGTATAAAGCAAGCATAAAAATAAAGGTTAAAAATTAGAAACGATGGATTTTGTGTATTTCTCGAGCCACTACTTGCCCCGAAATAATAGAAGGCGGAACGCCTGGCCCAGGCACTGTAAGCTGCCCAGTATAATACAAATTGCTGATTTTCGCGCTTTTAAGAGTCGGCTTCAGCAGGGCGGTTTGTCGTAGCGTGTTCGCCAGCCCGTAGGCATTTCCTTTAAATGAATTGTATGCTGTCATAAATTCTTCTTTTGCGAAAGCGCGTTTAAAAACGATATGTTTGCGAATATTTTGCCCCGTGTATCGCTCCAATTTATCGAGCATCAGCGTAAAATAATGCTCGCGGTGCGCCTCGTCGAGCGGCAAATCGGGCGCAATTGGCAGCAGTAAAAACAAGTTTTCGCAGCCTTCGGGCGCAACCGTTTGGTCGGTTTTC
>JBEEMU010000256.1:0-7188 GCA_041192485.1 Bacteroidota bacterium
CTTCGTCCCACTCCCAAATACGGCGATTGGTGGTAAAAACGGTACCTGTCCAGTAATCGAATTTGAAATCGTCGCGAATGGTTGTTGAAACGGCTTTTTGCAAAGCGAAGGCGGGTAGTGCGGGTACTTCGGGCGGCATATAGTCGTTCGACGTTCCTTCGCCGCGTATGGCTGCGGTCGGCAAGATGATGTCGCCTAAATGGTTTTTGCGCAATCCGCCGCATTTACCGAGGAAAAGGCAGGCTTTGGGCTTTATTGCGGTAAGCAAATCCATGACGGTAGCGGCGTTCGGGCTGCCCATTCCGAAGTTTATCATCGTGATGTTTTCGGCGGTTGCGGCTTGCATGGCTCGCCCGATGCCGCAGATTTTCACGCCATGCCACTCGGCAAATAGCTCCACATAGTTGCTAAAATTCGTTAATAAGATATATTGCCCGAACTCGTCGAGCTGCATACCCGTGTAGCGCGGCAGCCAGTTTTTTACAATATCTTCTTTTGTCTTCATGCGGTTCTTTTTTTAAATTTTTATAAACTTCGCAAAGATAGTCATTTTATTTCAATTTATGGTTACTAATGTGTATTTAGGAACGTTCCAAAAATAATTTGTTAGGTGGTGGTGGAAACAAATACCACTTTATTCCCAGTTTTTCGTATTTTTCAGGGTGGTAATATGCGCCAAATGGTGTTCGCAATGCCAAGCGTAAAGAGCGGTGTTTTGGGCTATTTGGAAGGTTTGATTATTCTCTGGGTGAATGAATGTGCGTTTAAAATCGCTGTTTTTCATGCTTTTAAGGAGGAGTACCCAGCGATGATGCACACTTTCGAGCAGGTTTAAACTGATGGAAACGGGCATATATTTGCCGTCGGGAAGTTCAGCCCATGCTGCTTCTAAATAGGGCTTTATGGTCGGATTGTCTTCGGATATTTTAGTTTTTCTAATTCGGTAGCTGTCATTTTTTATAAATTGATTAATCCCAAGTGGTATTTGACGTGTACCAACCATTCGGGTTTGGTGGCGTTTTTTTAATCGAATTGTCATTATTAACATCGTTATTCACAGAATTGTTATTCTCCTTATTATTCTCAATAATGCTGCCGTTTGTAAGCTCGTTCTGTGGGTTTTCAAGGTTTGTAGTTTGATTTTCTGTGTGATTTTCTGTGTGACTTTCTACATTTTGCCAATTTTCATTTAAGCGCAGTTTTTCGCGCATGACCAGCCACTCGTCATAAACCTGTTGTGTCACAGGGTTTTCGAAGCTGTTTGGTGGCGTATTTTCTTCGTTTTCGGGCTCAAATTCGGGTGGTGGCGGCGCATTGTATTTTTCGCGCAAGCCGTCGAAGGCATAGCGTGGCAGAAAATAGGGGCGATTGCTTTTGTCGATATTCACTTGTCTATTGATACGAAATGATTGCACATTGCCTTGCGTGATGTCGTCGTCGGGTTCTACAATATCGCGAAAAGCATACGAAACTAAAAAGCCGACAATGGCACCGAACAGGTGACTTTCCCAAGAAACGCTTGTTTGAAGCGGCAAAACGCCCCAAATCATGCTCCCATAATAGGTTATAACGAGCAAAGCAAGGATAATAGACTTGATATTGCGTTGAAAAAAGCCCATGCCAAGCACAAAAGCAAACAGTCCATAAACGATGCCGCTGATGCCAAGATGCGTGACGGTATGATAAATTCCGTCGTTACCAAGTGCTTCGGCGCGTGCAAATGCCCACACGAATACTTGTGTGATGAAGTAGATGAGCAGAATGGCTTGCACCGCTGTTTGGCGATAAAAGTAAATAATGCCCGTGCTGAGTACGAAAAGCGGCAGCGAGTTTGAGGCTAAATGCTCGATGCTGGCGTGTACCAACGGCGATGTAATGATACCCGACAGCCCATTCACACTACGCGGCGTTAGGCCATAATTGCCTGTTTCGATATGAAAAAGGTGGAGCAAGCCGTGTATCACCCACAAGGACAATACCAAAATTGAAGGCGCAATGAGGCTTTCACGGAGGCTTTTAATTACTTTTTCCATGCTATTTTTTTACACTTGGTTTCATCATCAGCCGGAGCGATTGGTCAAAGGTGATGTAATTCCAGACCCAATTGATGAAAATCAACAGTCTATTTTTCATGCCCATAATAGAAATGAGATGCACAAACATCCAAACTACCCAAGCGAAAAAGCCTTGAAACTTGAATTTGCCCAAATCAACGACGGCTTTATTGCGCCCAACGGTTGCCATACTGCCTTGATTATTGTATTTAAAAGCGTTATTGCGATTATATGTAAGGTTTTCGGCCACCAATTCGCCCATTTGCATGGCTACGGGCGCAACTTGCGGATGCCCATTCGGATAGCTGGTTTCGTGTTGTGCAAGAGCCGCATCGCCGATAGCGTAAATAGTAGTAAAGCCTTTTACATGGCATTGCTCATCGATGAATAGGCGATTGCCGCGACCTAAAAGTTCGGCAGAAAAACCCACTGGCGCAACGCCGCGAACGCCCGCAGCCCATACAAGGGTGCGTGTGTGAAAGGTTGTGCCGTTGCGAGCGGTGAGCATTTCGCCATCAAAATCGGCAACGCCCGTGCCTGTCATAACTTCTACACCCAGCTCTTCTAAATACTTTTTGGCGTTCACTTGCGCATTTTCGCTCATCGGCCCCAATACTTCGGGTGAATTTTCATACAAACGAATGTGCATTTTTGTAAAGTCTATTTCAGGATAGTCTTTTGGCAGAATATAGCGTTTCATTTCGGCTAAGGTGCCTGCCACTTCTACGCCCGTTGGTCCGCCGCCTACGATGGCTATATTTAGCAAACTCTCGCGTACTTCGGCATCGGTTGTGGTGACGGCATCTTCCAAGTTACGCAAAATTTGATTGCGCAAAGCGAGTGCTTCGCTAACCGATTTCATGGGCAAGGCGTTGGCTTGTATATTTTTCAGCCCGAAGTAATTGGTGTCTGCGCCTGTCGCAATAACCAAATAATCATAAGGAATATTTCCTAAATCGGCTGTTCTAATTTCTTGTTTTTCGGGTAAAACCTCCAATACTTCGGTCACGCGAACGAGTATATTTTTTTCTTTTTGAAAAATTTTCCGCAAAGGAAATGCAATCGCACTCGGCTCTAAAAAAGCGGTAGCTACTTGATAAAACAAGGGCTGAAACTGGTGATAGTTGTTTTTATCGAGTAAAACAACTTGATAATTGCTTTTTACTAACTTTTCGGCTAACATCAGCCCACCAAAACCTGCGCCGATAATTAAGACACGTTTTTGGGTGGTTGTTGGAATGTTGTGGTTCATAAGATGAATTTATTCCCATTAGGGCGATCAACTAAGTAGTAGTATATAAATAATGGCCCACTTAAACCTTGTAAAATAGGGCGTTTTGGGGCAATGATAACCATGTTTATTTTGCTGTAGGGACTTACCCGATAGTTCCGTTCCTATTTAATTCCTAAAATCTTTTTATAGCGCGTCGCGTCGTTTAGTAGCGAAATGGCTTCGGTTATTTCCTTGTCGGTTGCGAGGCTGTGTTCTATTTTGCCATTTTGCGCATAGTAGCGGCTAACGATTTCTTTTTGCAAAATTTTCATCAAATCGGCTTTATATTTCACCAAATCGTTCTGTTTTTCGGTCACAATTTTGCTGCGAAGAGCCGAAATTTCAGTTTGTAAAACAGCCTCTAACTTTTCGGATTTAGCTTTTGCGTCCAACTCTTTCAAGAGTTTTTCGGTTTCGGTTTCATATTTAAAATTTCGTTTCGTCAAAAAGCCGATGAAGTTTTGATAGTCGGCATCGGTCATTCGGAATGTTTTGGCATCGCCTGCGATTTTTTCATTTTTCAAACGGAACTCGGTAGCGAAGTCAAAAATCTGGTGCTGTTTTTCTAAGGCGAGTAGGAACGCGCCGTCTTTTATACTTTCAACCTTCACGTCGGGTGCGATGCCGCCGCCGTCAAAAACCGTTCTGCCGTTTTTGGTTTTGAAGGCGTTTTTCAGCGAGTCGGGAATGTCGACGGCTTCGCCTTTTTTATACATGACCGACTGAATACAACGCCCCGACGGGATATAATATTTGGCGGTCGTTAGTTTGAGTTGTGCGCCATAGCCCACGGGTTTCGTGTTTTGCACCAAGCCCTTTCCATACGATTTTTCGCCCATGATGACTGCTCTGTCCAAATCTTGCAAGGCTCCCGACACGATTTCGGAAGCCGAAGCCGAGCCATGATTGACTAAAACAACAATAGGTAGGTCGGCATCAATGGCGGCGTTCATGGTTTTAAAGTTTTTGTCCCAGTCTTTCACCTTGCTGCGCATCGACACGACATCGATGTTTTTGGGTTCAAACACATTCACCACATTCACGGCTTCGGTCAGCAAACCGCCGCCGTTATACCGCAAATCGAAGACCAATCCTTTCAAATTATTTTTGGCTTTGAGGTCGCGCACCGCTTTTGCTACGTTTTCGCCCGCATCTTCGGTGAAGGTTGTGAGCGTTACATAGCCGATATTTTCATTGAGCATACCCGAATACGGCACGTTCGGAATTTTCACTTCTTCGCGTGTAATGTCGAGCGTTTCCTCCTTGCTCGTACCTGCGCGGCGGATAGTCATACTGACCTTCGAGCCGGGCGAGCCTTGTAAAATATCGCTCAACTGCTCGTCGTTTTTGCCTTTTACGGGTTTTCCATCTACTTTTACAAGCACGTCGCCCGTCTTCAAGTTTGCTTTTTCGGCAGGCGAGCCGTTATAGGTTTCGATGATGACAACTTCGCCGCCGTTGTGGTTTTCGGTGCGAAAGCCCACGCCGCCGTATTTTCCCGTCGAGCTGATGCGGTAAGTTTCGATGTCGGCTTCCGAAATATAGTTGGTAAACGGGTCGCAGGATTCGGTCATCGCATCGATGCCGATTTTCATCAATTTTGCGGGATCGAGGTCGTCCACATAATAAGTATTGAGTTCTTTATACACGTTGGCATAAATTTCAATATTTTTAGCAATTTCGAAATAGTTGGTCGTTGTGCCGGCCAAGCCAAGCAGACCTACCGCCACAATACTTACTACCGAAAGGGTTATTTTTATTCTTTTTGTCATAATAATATATTACTTTTTTTGTAACTGTTTAGGTGGTTTGCGGTTTAAAATACAGAGAGGTTTTTAAACGCAGGGTTCGCAGAGTTACCGCAGAGTTTCGCAGAGCGGGGGCTTAAAAGAGGGCGCAGGAGTTGTTTAAACTTCGTTTAAACCGCATACCTAAACAATTACCTTTTTTTATAGCAGCAAAGGTACTAAAAATATCTCTAATTCGAATAAGAAAAATTTAGAGTTCGGAAAGCACTTCTTTTATCGCTTTTAGTTTTAGCAGACATTCGGCATATTCGCTTTCTGGGTCGGAATCGTAAACTATTGCGCCGCCAACTTGTGCGGATAGAAACTGGCTGCGTTCGTTATAAAATAAGCTGCGAATGACGACATTAAAATCAAAATCGCCAGAAGGCGCGATATAGCCGACTGCGCCCGAATACAGTCCGCGTTTGGTTTGTTCGTATTTTTCAATCAATTGCATCGCCATAATTTTGGGCGCACCCGTCATGCTGCCCATCGGGAAGGCGCAGCGCAAGGCTTCAATCGCGCTCACTTCGACGCGCAAGCTGCCTTCTACCGTCGATATAAGCTGATGCACTTGCGCAAACGAGTAAATTTTGCATAATTCGGGAACGCAAACGCTGCCAATTTCGCAAGATTTCGCCAAATCATTGCGCACCAAATCTACAATCATGACATTTTCGGCGCGGTCTTTTTCACTGTTTTGCAGCGTCTTTTTCAGTAATTCATCGTCGTCGGGCGTGTTTCCGCGCTTAATCGTGCCTTTTATAGGTTGGGAAATAAGCATTTGCCCTTTTTTTTGCAAAAAACGCTCTGGACTTGCGCATAATAAATGCCGTTTTTCTACGGTATAATAGGCAGCAAAAGGCGATTTTGTGCGATTGTTTAGCTTTTGAAACGTAGAAATAGGGTTTATCGCTGCGTTTTCAGCAAAAAATGCTTGGCAAAAATTCATTTCATACACATCGCCTTCTATAATATGATTTTTAATAGCGGCAATAATGTCTAAATACGCAGATTTTGGTAGTTGTGGTCTGAGGTTTATTTTTTTTGTAAAAACGGGCGTTTCTTCCTCTTTCTGGGCTATTTTCAAGGTCGCAATCAGTTTTTCCGCCTCGCTTTCGGCTATATTTTTGGTATGAATTTCGATGGTTTCTTTTTTAAAAATAAATAAAAACTGTGGTACAAAAAAATGCAAGGCTGGAAAACCAATCGGGTCAGCGTGTTGCGACGATAAGTTTTCGAGTTCGTTTTTGAGGTCGTAACTAAAATAGCCAAATTTCCAAGTATTTTGCTCAGCATCGAGCCATTTCTGCAAGGTTTCAAAAGAGTTTTCGCTTGTTTCCAACGCGCCGATTTTCAGTCCGCTTGTTTTCAGTCCGCTTGTTTTCAGTTTGTCGGTTTCCAACGCGCCTGTTTTCACTTCGCTTACGACACCTACGGCCAGCATTTGCGGAAAAGCGTGTTCCGCCACGCCGTTTCCGGTAAGGTAACAAACGGGCGAATATTGAGCAGCCCAGCGCAAGGCATTTTTTATAAAATGAGGCGTATTTTCAGTTGTAATCAAGGTGTTTTATTATTAATAATAAATTGAAAAAAAACATCGTACCTTTGCAGTGTTTTTAAAAAAAAGTTATATATCTATGCTTTTACAGCTATTCAAATCTAAAATCCATCGTGCGGTTGTTACACAAGCCGACTTAAATTATGTTGGCAGCATCACGATTGACGAAGCCTTGCTCGATGCCGCCAACTTGTATGAAGGCGAGCGCGTTCAAATTGTAAACAATAATAATGGCGAAAGGTTCGAAACCTACGTCATTCGCGGCGAGCGCAATTCGGGCGTTATTTGCCTCAACGGAGCGGCTGCTCGCAAAGTCTGTGTAGGCGATATTGTTATCATCATGGCTTACGCGCTAATGACCCCAGAAGAAGCCAAAACCTTCAAACCCGCAACCGTTTTCCCCGATTTGAATAATAGAATAGTTGAAATAGTGTAATTATTTACTTAGCTGATGACAAAAAAAACGCCAAAATATAGTCGCCCCATTTTATGGTTGCTTGCAGGAATGTTGGT
>JBEEMU010000257.1:0-3361 GCA_041192485.1 Bacteroidota bacterium
TGTTTTTAATAAAGTGTATTTATAAATTAGAGTAAGAAGACGTATTTAGGATATATTATACCTGTAAAATCAAGTTAAGAGAACCTATTTCGAATAAAATGTATCTATAAAATTATATTAAGAAAGCGTGTTTAGAATAAAGTGTATCTATAAAATTATATTAAGAAAGCGTGTTTAGAATAAAGTATATCTATAAAATTATATTAAGAAAGCGTGTTTAGAATATATTATGTTTATAAAATTAAGTTAAATGGGTAGTAAAGTTACCGACACCTTTAAGGTGTCGGTAACTGCCAGCCACACGCCAATACATCGGCGATGTGCATAAACGAAAGCTTCCTATCCGATTTTCGGGCATAGCCCTCTAAGTGCATTAGGCAAGAGCTATCAGTAGAAATAACGAGTTGTGCATCGGTTGCCCAAAGCCAGTCTAATTTAGTTTGCGCCATTGCAGAGGATATAGGCTCCATTTTAATAGAAAAAGTGCCTCCAAAACCGCAACAAACATCGCTATCTAAGGCTTCTGTGAGTGTCAAGCCCTTTACATTTGCTAATAATCGACGCGGTGCATCATATACATTACAGTCGCGTAAAGCACCACAGGCATCGTGATAGGTTGCGGAAGTTGGCAATGAAGCTCCCACATTTTCAACCTGTAATACTGTTACCAAGAACTCTGTAAACTCATAAATTTTGGCGGCAACGGCGTGGTATTTCGATTCCAAAATACTATTTGTAAATAGTTTTCCGTAGCCATTGCGCACAAACCCAACACACGACCCCGATGGTGCGACAATATAATCAGCCTCCACAGCCAACATATCTGTTAAAAACTTCTCGCAGACTGGCTGCGCAAAATCGCGGAAGCCTGCATTAAAGGCGGGTTGTCCGCAGCAAGTTTGATTAGGGTTGTAAACGACCTCGCAACCTACCCTTTCTAATACTTTTACCATATTCATAGCAGTATTTGGAAACAGTTGGTCCACAAAGCAGGGTATAAATAAAGCTACTTTCATGCTAAGTCTAAATATTGGTTTATTTTTTCGAGTAATAGATGGGGGGCATAACATTTTTTGCGGCTTTCCGAATCTACAAAAGCAAGCGTCACTTTTGCGGCACTGACCAATTTGCCTTTTTCATTTGTTATTTTACTTTCAAATAGGGCATACTGCGTAGGCATTTCATTTATTTCGGTTGTCACAGTGAGTATTTCGTCGTAAAGAGCAGGGCGCACATACCGTATTTCGAAGGCTGTGACCGGACACATGACCCCATCTGCTTCCAGGGTTTCGTAAGGGTAGCCCAAACTGCGCAGCAGTTCTACTCGGCCTACTTCCAAATATAGCGCGTGATTGCCATAATAAACGTAGCCCATGCGGTCGGTTTCGCCATAGCGAACGCGCAATTCAATTTTATGTTTTATCATGCTGTTATATTAAGTTGATTTTAAAAAAAGGTAATTATTTAGGTTAAAATAAAAGCCTTATATTGCGGTAGAAATGCTTTCAATTAGGAGGGTATTTAGGTTTTTTATGGCCAAGCCTATTTGCCAGTTTGCTCGGTTACGCGCTTCCACATCATTTGATATTGCTCTAATTTGTAAAAAAGGCAATTTAAATTGTCGGCATACATAAAAAAAAGCGGCTCCTTCCATGCTTTCTACCTCGATGGCTGGGTATTTTTTGAGCAATCTATCGATATTTTCGGCAGAGCCATTTCCTTTATTCACACTATTTCCTATTGCTTTTTGCAAGTGTTTTATAGCGGGAAATTTATCGGTAAAATTACTTTCTTTCGGCAAAATACCTTCCTTAAAAGGGGGGATATTAGGTTGCAGGAACCCTAATTCTATCATATCCATAAAGGTTTTATTATTATCCTCCACGCCAAGGTCGCCAAACTGCTCCTGCATCACTTCGACTACCGTGCCGAGCGGAAAACGATAGGCATATACACCGCCAATACCTGCTTGAATAAGCCCGTCGATGCCCGTCGAATTATTTAAGAAGTCTGTCAATCGAAAGGTTGTTTGCACTAAACCTACGCCTGTGATTAGCACCGTTATTTTCACTTCTTCTTTTAGAAAAGAGTTGCCATTAATTTGTTGAAAATGAAGGTTCAAATAATCAATGGTGTCTGCTATTTCGGCGGTCGTTGCCGCAACAAGAACAAAATGGGGCATTCGTTTTTTTTTAACTAGCTATGCTGAAAATAATTGTGATGATAATTTATTAGACATCAGACATCATATACCCCTTACCCTATTTCTACTTTTTAGCCTTTCGCTAAGGTAAAACCGAAAGTAGTGCCTATATTTTCGGTACTTCGCACATGAATCGTTTGACGGTGAGCTTCCACAATGTGTTTGACAATAGCCAAACCAAGCCCAGAGCCTCCTGCTGCTCTGCTTCGTGCTGGATCTGCCCGATAGAAGCGTTCAAACAGGCGCGGCAAGTGTTGTTGCGCAATTCCGATGCCATTATCGCTTACTTCAATCAGCCAGTTATCGGTTGTTTCAAAGGCATTTATTCGGACAAAAGCATGGTTATTTGTGCTATATTTAATACCATTTGTTATTAAGTTCGTCAAAATTTGTCGGATACGTTCTCTGTCTGCCACTACGAAAATAAGTAGGACTTTTGAGGGTTCGCAAATCAAGCTTACTTGATTAGCTTGCGCAAAAGGCAGGGTATCGGCAAATACTTCTTCTAAAAGTTCGCGCAAATCGAAGGTTTTTAGCTGCAATTGCAAGGTATCACTCTCTAATTTAGCAATCATATTCAGGTCTTCCACAACCGTTCCGAGTCTATCGGCGTTGTCGTAAGCGCGTTGCAGATAGTGTTGTCGCACGGTTTCGTCTTCATCGGCACCATCTAAGAGGGTTTCTAAATAACCTTGAATATTAAAAATTGGCGTTTTCAGCTCGTGCGACACATTTCCCACAAACTCGCGTCGATATTCTTCTAATTGCCGCAAACTATCGAGTTCCGAGGTTTGCGAAGCCAACCAATCGGCTACATCGGTTTGCAATTCGGTCAATACATCGCGGTCATTTGCCGATTTTGTGCGGTATTTACTTTTGCTATTCATCTTAAAATCGCGAATTGTGCGATACAGCACATCGATTTTCGTTTGAATATAGTTTCGAGTGATATTCGCTACCGCAAAGTAAGTAATGCCAAAAACAATAAACGGAATGATTAGCAGGACAAAAGCCGCCTCTTGCAGCTTGAGCGCAATAATAAAACAAAGTTGTAAAACTAAACTCGTGCCGCCAATAATGGCAGCCAAAACAAAAGCTAATTGTCGAGGAGTTTGCATCATAAGCCTAATTTTTTTGTTGAGGAACGTGTAAAAGCAA